>CAYVVX010000217.1:0-5581 GCA_964455315.1 uncultured Planctomycetales bacterium
GGCGCGCGCCTGGCCGCGGTTGGATACATGGGCGACAGGGCCAACGGTGAACCGTTGACCCTGTCGCCCATGCTCATGATGTTGCCGGCTGCCGCCGGATCGATCTGAACCAGATCAGTCAAACATGCCGTCGCCGTCGCGGTCCATGTGCAGTTCCTCGGACACCGCCGGCTGGCTTCGCTTGGGTCTGCGGTCGCCGCGCGAGCTCGTCTCCGGGGGCGGATCGAACACGCGGATGGCTCCACCGCGGTGGTCGAGGCATTCCAGCACGTACTGATCCAGGCCCAACAGGTTGTCCGGGCGGATGAAGATCCGCCGCGACGTCCGGCTTTCCATGTCGTGCAGCGACTTGCGCCGGTGGTTCTGCAGGTGCATGGCCACCCGCGGAGAGACCCGAACCTCCACCACCTCGACGTCCTTGTGATGGGTGGCCATCTGCAGCAGCCGCATGATGTCCAGGGTCATCGACTCGGCATTCTTGACCAGCCCGGACCCGCGGCAGTGCGGGCAATCCTGGTAGATGCTCCGCTTGATGGACGGGCGCATCCGCTGGCGGGTCATCTCGATGATGCCGAACTGGCTCATCCGCAGACACTTGGCGCGCTCCTTGTGCTTGCGCAGCGACTCGCGCAGGGCCCGCTCCACGCCGCGGCGATGCTTTTCCGCGCGCATGTCGATGAAATCGCACAGGATCAGCCCGCCCAGGTCGCGCAGCCGGAGCTGCCGGGCGATCTCCTCGGCGGCCTCGATGTTGATCCGATAGGCGGTCTGCTCGGCGTCCTCCAGGTCGCGGAAGCGCCCGCTGTTGACGTCGATGGCGACCAGCGCCTCGGTCGAATCGATGACCAGTGAGCCGCCCGAGGGCAGCGGCACATGGCGGTCGTTGATCCGCTCGATCTCCGCCTCGACGCCGAACTTGTGGAACAGCGGCGGCGGGCCCTGGTGGACCGCCACCGGCGCGCTGGTCCGCGGCATGGCGATGGACAGGAAGTCGCGAACCTTTTCCGCGGTTTCCTCTTCGTCGACCAGGATCTGGTTGAAATCGGAGGAGTAGACGTCACGGATGGTGCGGATGACCAGGTCCGACTCGCGGTAGAGTTCGCAGGGAGCCCGCTCCAGCTTGATCCGGTTGGCGACCACCTTCCAGAGCCGCTGGAGGTAGAGCTGGTCCTTCTGGAGATCGCGCTTGGTCTTCTCCAGGCCCGCGGTGCGGAGGATGAAGCCCATGTCCTTGGGCAGCTCCAGCTCGTCCAGCACCTTGCGCATCTTCCGGCGGGCGTCCTCGTCCTCGATCTTCCGCGAGACGCCCAGGCGGTTCATCCCCGGCATCATCACCAGGTAGCGCCCGGGAATGGAGATGTACGTGGTCAGCGTCGGACCCTTGGTGCCGATGCCTTCCTTGATGATCTGGACGATCACCTCCTGGCCGCGGCGCAGGCACTTCTGGATCGGCGGGCGGTCGCGGCGCGGGGTCTTGCGGCCGACTTCCTCGGGCTGCCCCCGGCCGTCGGGGAAGTACTGCGGCTGCAGGTCGGAGATGTGCAGGAAGCCGTTCTTGGGCAGGCCGAAGTCGACGAAGGCCGCCTGGATGCTCGGCTCGACGTTGGTGACCCGGCCCTTGTAGATGTTGCCGACGTGGGACTCGGCGCTGGCCCGCTCCATGAACAGCTCTTCGAGCCGGTTCTGATGCATGATGGCGATGCGGCATTCCTCGCCGGCGGTCACGTTGATCAGCATCAGGCGGTCGCCCGAGCCGGTCGGCGTGTCCTCGTCCTCGTCGTCGAGGGTCGGCGCCGCGACCGGCGCTTCGGCCCGCGGGCGCGGTGGGGAATCCTGCCGCCGCTGGGCCCGGGGGTCCTTGTCGGCGGCATCGCGTTGATCGCGGCGGGGCTCGCGGGGCCCGGGAGCCGGGGCCGTCGCGGGCTTGCCGTTGCCGTCGGGCTTGGCGTCCTCGGCCTCGGGTCCGTCCTTGCGGCGCCGGCCGCGTCCTCGGCCTCCACGCCTGCGCCGCCTGCGCCGCTCACCCGCGTTATCCACCGCGGGCTCGCCGTTCTCGCCGGGGGCCTCCGGTGCCGGGACCATCTCCACCGCGGGGCCGTCGGCCCGTGCCTGTACCTCGGCGGCTTCGAGCACTTCATCGCAGTGGGGCAGTTGCCGTGCGGGATCCGCCGCCAGAGCGGCAGTGACCGGTGTGCTGGCGGGGAAATCATCCAGGCCGGCGGAGAAAGGATCCTCCGCGTCTGGTTTGGCCGTGGCGGCGGATTTCGCCTGGGCGTCCCGGCGAACCGGTTCAGCGTCCTTCGGCGGGGGCGCCGCCGGCTCCGCCTTCACGGGAGGTTTTCGTTCCGGCTTGGAAGCGGCTGCCGACCGGGGCGCGGCGGTTTCACGTGCCGCGGTCTTGGGTCCGGCCTCCACTGGTGCAGCGACTTCTCCCTCGACAGGGAGGGCTTCCTCGGCCTTGGCGGCCGATTTGCCTTTCGCGGTGGTGGTTTCCTTGGTGCGTCGCGTGCGACGGCGGCGCGGAACTGCCTTGGCGGGGGTCTCTTTGCTTTCTGTCATGGTTACCTGCTCTTCCGACATCCCTGTCTCCTGAGCAGCGGTACGGCAGGCGGCGCATCAGGCTTCGCAGGACTCCGTCCCGCAGGTTACCGGCTCGCCGTCGTCGCCGGCGGGGCCGGTCGACCAGCGAACCTCGATGCGACGAACACGGTGATGATATTCTTCCGGTTCCAGCCCCACCGCGGCGAGCACCTCCGCCGGACGGGCGGTGCCCGCGTTGGTCACGCGGACGGTCCAGCGAAGCGTCGCTTCCGCGACATCCACCGCCAGCAGAAAGGCTCGCAGGTCGACGGTTCGACCCGGCTTGCCTCCCGCGGCTCCGCGGTTCACCGGGAGGGCGTCGGCCAGCATCAGCCGCCGGGCCGCCTCGCGAACCTGCGGAAGCAGATCCTCTGGAAGCGGCAGGAGGTATGTGACCTCCACCGGCTGAAGCCGGCCACGCTGCACGGCAACGTCCACGCTCCAGGCGTCCAGCAGCCGCAGTCCGGCGGGCATCTGCGGACCCAGCGCTTCAGCCACCTCGGCGGGCGGCTTCGGCTCGGTCAACTCGACCACCAGGAGATCGGCCTCGCTGGCCACCCCCACCGCTCGGGGGAGCGGCAGGGAGAGCTTCTGACCAGGATTGAAACCTTCGGAATATCTGACCGGCACTCGGGCCCGCGCGAGCGCCCGCTCAAACAGGCGCATGGTGTCGTGATGCGAAATGAACCGCAAGTCACCATCGATCGCGAAGCGAATGGCCACCTTGTACCGCAACTCGAATACTGTTCCTCAATAAAGGAAGTTCACGTCTGTTTCACGCCGGCGGCGTCACGCACGCCCCGGCTCCACATGGCTCGTTCAGGCGGCGGGCCCTTCCCGGGTCCGCCGGCTCGTCTCGTCCGCTCGACCGGAATCAGAAGACATCCGGCGAGATTTTCCGCGTTTCATCGCGGAGATAGTTGCTCACCTGCCGGTCGGTATCGAACGACAGGGCCCGCTTGGCCACCCGTTCCGCGTGGGCCAGCGATGTCGATCGGATGACCTTCTTGATCTCCGAAATATCATTGGGCGCCATTGAGAAGCAGCGCAGCCCGATGCCCAGCAGGAACAGGGTATACATCGGCTCCCCGGCCATCTCGCCGCAGAGACTACAGGCTCCCTCCATCTTGCCGGCGACCCGGATGATGTCGCGAAGCATCCGCAGGATGGCCGGGTGCGACGCGGTATACAGCATGGCCACCCGCTCGTTGCCCCGGTCCACCGCCAGGGTGTACTGGATCAGATCGTTGGTGCCAATGCTGACAAAGCTGGACTCCCGTAACAGTTCCTTCAACTGGATGGCCGCCGCGGGCGTCTCGATCATTATACCAACCGGGATGTCCCGCCTGAAGGGGATTCCCATTTCTTCCAGATCTTCCATGGCGTCGCCCAGGGCCATCTTGGCCTGGCGCAGCTCCATCAGGCCCGAAATCAGGGGGAACATCACCCGAACATCGCCCAGGACCGAGGCCCGCAGGATGGCCCGCAACTGGACCTTGAACGGTTCGAGGTTCTGCAGGCAGTAGCGGATCGAGCGCAGCCCGAGGAAGGGGTTGCGCTCCGGCTCGCGGGCCTGGCTCTGGGTGTATTTGTCGGCCCCCAGGTCGAGGGTGCGAATGGTCACGGGCCGGCCCCCCACCGCCTCGATGACCGATCGGTACGCCTCGTAGTGCTCCTCCTCGGGTGGCGGAGTCTCGCTGCGGAGGTAGAGGAACTCGGTGCGGTAGAGCCCGATGCCGCTGGCGCCCTTCTCCACCGAGGTGGCGGCTTCGTTGGGGAACTCGATGTTGCCCAGCAGGGCGATCTTGACGCCGTCGGTGGTGACCGCGGGCTTGTGCCGCAGTTCTCGCAGATCCGTCTCTATGGCCTGGATGCGGACCTCCTCGGCGCGATACTCCTGGATCATCTCCGGGTCCGGGCGGATGATGGCCAGCCCCTTGGTCCCGTCGAGGATCACCGTGTCGCCGCCGGACACCTGCGAGGACACATCGGTCAGGCCCATGACCGCGGGAATGCCCATCGAACGAACCACGATGGCGGTGTGACTGGTCAGTCCGCCGGCATCCATGGCCACCCCGATGACCTTGGTCAAGGCCAGGTTGGCGCTCTGGGACGGGGTGAGATCATGGGCGATGAGCACCACCGGCTCGGTCAGATGGGAGAGGTTTTCGGCGTACTCTCCGCAGAGATGGCGAAGCAGCCGCCGCTCGATGTCCTTGATGTCGCGGACCCGCTCGCGGAGCAGGGTGTCCTGCATGTTCAGGAAGCGCCGCTGGTAGCCGCGGAGAACATCCCGAGTGGCATAAGCGGCGGAGTAGCGACGCTCCCGGATCAGGTCGGCCACCTGCTCGCGGATGCGGTCCTGGCTGAGCACGCCGTAGTGAAAGTCGAAGATGGCGGCGATATCCCGTCCGAGCTGACGGGTCATCGTCTCGCGCAACTGGTTGATTTCCGCCAGGGACGCGGTAAACGCGGACGCGAGCAGATCCAGCTCGGCGGGGATGCTCTCCTGGGGGATCGTCTTCCGCGCGATGCGGTACTCCTCGGAGTCCAGCACCACGGCGGGGGCGATGACCACGCCGGGAGAAACCGCGATTCCCTTCTTGATGTCCATGCGTTTGCCGTCCGATGCCGCCTCGCCGGAAGGCCCGGATCGGCCAGCCCCTGCTCAAGTCTGTGAGTTGATCATTCTTCGCCAAAGCCGCCGGCCACCAGCTCCGCCAGGGCTTCCACGGCGGGTACTGCGTCGGCGCCCTGGGCATGAATCTCCAGGGAGGTGCCCCTGGTGGCCTCCAGAAGCATCATCTCCATCGGGTTCTTGCCGTCCACCACCTTGTTCCCATTGTGCACCCGGATGGCGGACTCGAACTGGCCGGCGAGGTCAACGAAGCGCATCACTGGGCGCATGTGCAACCCCAGTGAGTTCTCGATGGTCACGATGCGCGATTCATCCGGCAACGAAGGGCTCTGTTTTGATCAGGACACCTGTTGTTTCACGTTC
>CAYVVX010000217.1:5591-7962 GCA_964455315.1 uncultured Planctomycetales bacterium
TTCGTGCGGGTCCACACCCGCACCCGCCCGGCCGACGGCACGGGGTACATCAGCCGGGCAGCTCGTCGGCCTCGCGAATCAGATCGTTGATCTCCTCGCGGGTGGTGGATTGGCGGAGGAAGCGCCGGAAGTTGTCGCGCTGAAGGTGGCGGAAGATGTTTTCCATGGACGCCAGGTGCTCGTCGGGACTGTCCGGCGGGCTCAGCAGCAGCACCACGATGTACACCGGAGCACGGTCCAGGGCCGCGAAATCCACACCCACGCTGGAACGGGCGATGGTCGCCGCGATCCGCTTGACCGAGGGATGTTTCACGTGGGGAACGGCCACTCCCTTGCCGAATCCGGTGCTGCCCTGGTTCTCACGCTGGATCACCGCCTTGGCGATGGAGGCCGCGGTCTCGCCGTCCAGCCCCAGCGGGCCGGCCAGCGATTCCACGATCTCCTTGATCACGCCGTTGCGTTCCGTCGCCTGTAGATCAGGGATGACAGCATCGGACACGATGAAATCGGATAAGCGCATTGGCATCACCCTGCAGGCACAGGCTTCTGGAATTCCATTGGTCTGTCTTCGCTTCCCGGCCAAAGCGGCCGGGCACGGCCAAACCCGCGTCCGCTCGGAGCCCGGGTGGATGGACGACCAGTCACGACCCCGGAACCCTCGCGGGCCTGGGCATCCAGGGCGAGACGGCAGGGTTTGTGGTGCGTTAGCCGTGTTCCCATAAGGGATTACGGCCCCACATGGCCGCTTGACCAAGCCGGAATGTATGTGAATCGCCCGGCCGCGTCAATAGCCACGCGGGTGGCCGGACCCCGGCGGTCCGCCACCGTGTCACCCCGCACCCAGGCTGTGCCATCCCTGAGTGGCTGCCCTGCCGGTTTCGTTCGCTTGACCGCCGGGGGGAATTCGCTAGACTGTGTGGCTCGGCTTTGGACGAAGCGGGGCGTTTTGCCGGCCCGATCAGGGGTCCGGGACGCCTGCTGTTCCTCAGGACAACGGATACGACCATGCGCAGTGCATCGATGAAATCGTTCCTCGCCAAGCCTGGCGAGGTGGGCGGCGACTGGCACCTGGTGGACGCGGACGGGAAGGTTCTCGGGCGTCTGGCGGTCCAGTTGGCCACCATCCTGATGGGCAAGCACAAGCCCACCTACACTCCCCACGTGCTCAGCGGCGATTTCGTCGTGTTGGTCAACGCCTCCAGGGTGCGCCTGACCGGGCGGAAGATGGAACAGAAGGAGTACGACCGGTACACCTACCATCCCAGCGGGCGAAAGGTCGAGTCCATCGCCCAGGTGATGGCCAAGGATCCCGCCGTGGTGATCCACAAGGCGGTTCGCCGGATGCTGCCCAAGAACAAGCTCGGCGACCATATGCTCACCCGGCTCAAGGTGTACGCGGGCACGGAGCATCCCCACGGAGCCCAGCAGCCGAAGGCCCTCGAGGTCGCCTCGGCTTGACGTTGAGGGCGGCGCCGCGAAGCGCCGCCTGGACATTTGGTGAATCCATTCACAGGTGATTGACGTGTCAGAAGAGACCAAGCCGGCCCTCATTCAGGCCCCCGCGGCGACCGAGGAGAAGACTTCGTCGGCGACCATCCCCGAGCCCGACCCCAAGCAGCGATATTTCTGGGGCACGGGCCGGCGGAAGACCTCGGTGGCCAGGGTTCGCATCCGGCCCGGCTCGGGCAAGTTCGAGATCAACAAGCGCCCGCTGGACAAGTTCTTCAGCGAGGACAAGGATCGCAACGATGCGGCGGCGCCGCTGGCGGCGACCGACACCGCCGGCAAGGTGGACGTGTTTGTGAACGTCTCCGGCGGGGGCATCACCGGCCAGGCCGGGGCGATCATGCTGGGCGTGGCCCGGGCCCTCAAGAAGGCGAATCCGCAGTACGACGGCGCTCTCCGCAAGGGTGGCTACCTGACCCGCGACAGCCGCATGAAAGAGCGCAAGAAGTACGGCAAGCGCGGTGCTCGCCGCAGCTTCCAGTTCTCCAAGCGATAAGCGTCGCCGTCGGAATCCACAGGCTGAACTTTCCAGGCCCCGGCGAGTGACTCGCCGGGGTTTTTCTTTATCCGCAGGGACCGCCCATCCGCGGGCGGCGGGAGTTGGAGATTCGTCGCATGGCATCTGACCGCAAGATCCGCGTCGCCATCATCGGGGCCACCGCCTACACCTCCCGGGAGGCGATCCGCTGGCTGCTGATTCATCCCGGGGTCGAGATCGTGGCCCTGTGCGGGCGCCGCGACCCCCAGCCGCGCATCGACGAGATCTTCCCCGAACTCGCCGGGCGGCTGGACCGGCGCTGCGAGCCGATCGATCCGGCGGCGCTTAAGGGGCGGGCCGACGTGGTCATGATGTGCCTGCCCAACG
>CAYVVX010000218.1:0-7932 GCA_964455315.1 uncultured Planctomycetales bacterium
GCTCACCCACCGGGCCGGACACGCCGCTGCACCAGCAGGCCTTTCTTGACGCCATCCGCTCTCGAAAGCAATCCGCGGTGTCCAACGTCGAAATCGGCTTCGCCTCCAGTCTCCCCGGGCACCTGGGCAACATCAGCCTCCGCACTGGCCGCAAGGTCTACTGGGACGCACCGGCGCAGCGCATCAAGGATGACGAGGAAGCCAACCGCTTCCTCGGCCGCGATTACCTCAACGGATGGAAACTGGAGGTATGACCGGCGGCCGGCGCCCGTGCCGGCCGATTCGGGGAATCCCTCAGTGCCTTGATCCGCAACCGGTGCGGCTACCTGGGACCTGTCCCGCGATCGCCGAGATCCGTGGGCGGCTCCACCGTCACCGGCCGACCCTTGAGCGCATCCACGTACCGGCGCAAGGCCGGCTGATCAGGCAGCTTCCCGGCCGCCTGGTCCATGTGGGTGATGCCCAGATCCTTCAGATCACTGGAGTACTCCGCGAAGCCGAGCAGGAACTCGAGCCGTGCGTCCAAGGTTTTTTCCAGCCACCGTTCGAGATCCGCCCGCCGGCGATCCAGAGCCACCACGTCGGGGATAAACGCCTTCAGATCCACCTGGAAGTGGGCCAGCGACTCGAACCGGGCGATGCCGCTGAACAGGCTGGACGCGCTGCTCAGGTAATCCCCCGCCGCCAGCAGGGCCAGCGACCGCCCCACCAGCGGCAACGGGTTGGTGGGATCGACCGTTCTGGCCAGGTCATACGATCCGGCGGCCCGGTAATAGTCCCCGGCGTGGAGGTGGGCTTCGGCATCCGCCAGGTAACGATTCACCGCCGACTCCTCCGTCCCCGCGAAGCTGCGCAGCGGCACCGCGAGGATCGCACGCTGTTGCTGATCGGGCTCCGCCGCGGCACTCTCCTCGGCTTCGCCTTCCGGCTGCCCGCCGGCCGGGTTGAGGTTCCGAACCAGCGAACCGCCGGGGCTCGCCGCCTCCGCTCCCTCTCCGCCCTGACCGACGATCAGACTGCCGCGGGCCGGTTCATCCCGCGACATCTGGCCGGTGGCGGCCAGCATGCTGCCGTAGATGTCACCCGTGCCGGAGAGCCGGTCGGTCCGGGCCGTGTTGGCCGCGGCTTTCGGGCCGGTGTCCAGGTTGAACTGCTCCACGTCGCGCACTGCCGAATCGGGCGCTTTCATGGAGCCGTCGGTCAGCCGGCCGGCCAGCATGCGATCCAGAGGCGACCCCCGGTCGGCACCGAAGCGAAGCGCGCTGTCTTCCACACGACCATCCAGCCGCTGGCTCCCGCGCGCCCGGGCGTCCATATAGGAATCGCTCGCCGCCATCCCCCCCTGTCCGCGAAGCACCTCGGCTGACAGGGCGTTGAGCGGCACCTCGCGCACGCCGGCAAACAGCGGACTGGCCAGCAGCCGCGGATTGACCGGCCCGCCGACCGGTTGTCCCGTGTCCGCCCGGACCACGGTGGTGGGCACGTTCAGCAGCCGGCCGCGACCGGACAGGTCATCCGGCAGCAGCGGCGACGCTCCCCGCGACATGGCCGGATTCGGCGGGGTCATGTAGGGGCTGAGGTACTCCGAGCTGCCCGGGCGATTGAGTCCGCGCACGATCGCGCCCACGTTGGCCACGGTGCTGGCGGTGGGGTAGTAGGCCTGCGAACCGCCGACCATGCCGCGACGGCTGAGATCGCTGACCGCGGTGGAATCCCGAGTAAAGTCGGAGAGGTTCGCCGATGGGATGTTGAACGAGCTGCTCAGCACCGGCGTCGAGCCGAACAGGCTGGAGCCGGCGCCCACGCCGGCGAGGGGTGCGCCCCAGCCGGAAGACCCCAGGAACAGGGAGTTGGTACTGCGGATCGGTGAGAAGCCACGGAAGCTGGCCCCGCCGGTGACGTTGCCCGAGATGATCCGGTTGGCGGCGTTGGGATTGTACACCGGAGTGGCGGTGTTCAGCCCCGCCGAACCCACCATGGGATTGGCGTCCAGCACGTTGCCCTGCTGGATATAGCTCTGCGCGGATGCGATGCCCGCCGCCGACAGCGCTGCCCAGGTCGTGATCGTCCAATGGTTCATGGTCCACCTCGCTCGTCCAGCCCCGCCTCGCGTCCAGTCTCCCCGATCGCCCATTCTCAGATCGGCTTGCAGCCGCTGCCCGCATCGGCAAAACTCCGCCGCCGCGGCCTTCCCAGCCCCAACAGCCACAATCGGGTCGCCGACGCCACTACCTATTGTAGGCTTAACGGACCCGCCGTGCCTCTTCGCAACCCGGCGGGCTTCCCATACAATGCCCCGCTGGCGTGGGCAATCCCGGTTGTAACCGGGGGGACCGGGAGACGGCCGGGGACGCACCGGCGTGGTTTCAGGGACGAACCGACATCCTTATGACCGAAACCGCTGCTGACAATGTGCTGGTCATCGAGAATCTCTCCAAGACCTACCGCCTCGGCGCCGAGCGGGTTGAAGCTCTGCGCGGCGTCTCCTTCGACGTGCCCGCCGGACGGCTCATCGCCATCATGGGCTCCAGCGGCTCGGGTAAATCGACGCTCCTGCACCTGGTGGGCGGCCTGGACATCCCCGATTCCGGCTCGGTCCGCGTGCGCGATCAGAACCTCACCACCATGTCCGACCGCCAGCGGACGCTCTTCCGCCGCCGCCACGTCGGGATCATCTTCCAGACCTACAACCTGCTGCCCACCCTGACCGCGGTGGAGAATATCGGCGTGCCCTGGCTGGTCGACGGCGTGAGCTTCGCCAGCATCGAGACCCGGGCCCGCGAAATGCTTGCCATGGTGCACCTGGAGCATCGCGCCAACCATCGACCGCAGGCCATGTCCGGCGGCGAGCAGCAGCGCGTCGCCATCGCCCGGGCCCTGCTCAACGATCCGGTCCTGCTCCTGGCCGACGAACCCACCGGCAACCTCGATTCCATCCAGGCCGTCGAGATCTGGCAGCTTCTCCGCCGCCTGGCCAGCGACATGAACAAGACCGTGCTCATGGTCACCCACGAGCCCGCCGCGGCCTCGTACGCCGACCTGACCTACGTGCTCAAGGACGGGCAGATCCTGGGGACGATCGACAAGGTGGAGCCTCCCGATGCGGCACTGGTCGCAACTCGGTACGCGCAACTGGTGGGTTAGGCCCGCCCGCACCTGCGGTGCCCTGGCCGCGATCGCCCTTGGCGTCGGCGTGGTCGTCTGGGTGACCTGCGCCTACGAATCCGTGCGCCAGGCGCTCGGCGAGCAGGTCTGGTTCTGGATCGGCAGCAGCGATCTCACCGTCGAGCCCTATGCCCTCGACGGCACCATGCCCGAGGCGCTGGTCGACGATGTCCGCAAGGTGCCCAACGTCAAAGCCCTGAACTACCGCCTGTCCCACCCGGCTTCGGTGTTCGCCGAGGAAAAGGACAAACCGTCCACGCGGCCGGGGCGTCGCCGCTTCGCGACCCAGGGCAAGCGCATCGAGCTGCTGGGCCTGCTCCCCGAGCTCGAAGCCGAATTCCGCCGTTACGACGATCGTCACATCAGCGGGCGGATGCTCACCGCGGATGACCGGCTTCACGGCGTGATTGACGCGACCCTGGCGCTTGAAATGGGCGTCGGGCTCGGCGACGTGGTCAGTGTGCGCAACGCCCCGGCCAGCGGCAACGACGTCACCGACCCGCGCAGCCTGGAGATCGAGCTGGTCGGGCTGTTCCATTACCGCCGCATCGCCCGCCAGCAGCGCCCGGTGATCATGGTGCTCCTGCGGGAGGCCCAGACCCTGCTGGGGGAGGCTGACGCCGCCCGAAAGATCAGCCGCATCGACGTCATGCTCGAAGACGCCTCCGCCGGGATCATCCGGAAGACCGAGGCCGACCTGCGCAAAGCCATCCCCGCGCAGTACCACGTGAGTTCCGCGGAAACCAAGCGGGCCCAGGTCGAGGCGGCCGACCGCCAGACCCGCTTCGTGCTCCAGATGTTCTCCAGCGTGGCCCTGGTCACCGCATTCTTCGTCATCCTCTCGACACTGAGCATGAGCGTGGTCGAGCGCGTCGCCGAGCTGGGCACCCTGCGCTGCCTGGGCGTCACCCGGATTCAGATGGCCGGACTGGTGCTCGGCGAAGCGGCTCCGCTCAGCGCGGTGGGCATTCTGCTGGGTATCCCCGTCGGCTGGCTGCTGCTCAAGCTCAGCGTGCTGATCGCGAAGGAATACGTCGGCTACGCGGTGCTCAGCGGCTCCGGCCTGCTGCTGGCGATGGCCGGCGGCGCCGGGACCACCCTGCTGGGCGCCCTGCTGCCCATGATCCAGGCCATGCGCGTCTCCCCCCTGGCCGCCTCGCGGCCCGAGTCGCGTCCGCCGCACCCGGTGCTGATCTGGATCAGCGCCCTGCTGGGTCTGGGGATGGTCGCCACGGGCACCGGAATGATCTACGGTCTCCAGCCGACCACCTGGGTGCGCCAGCTCGCGGTCTACCCGCCGCTGGTCATCGTGCTGCTGTGCTGTGGATACGCGCTGATGACCCCGGCGTTGATCCGCACCCTGGGCGTCCCCGCGGTGAGAGTCGCGGCCGCGCTGCTTCGCGTGCGCGGGCGGCTGCTGGCCGACCAGGTCTCGCGGGCGCCATGGCGCTCCTCGGCGATCTGCTGCGGATTGATGGTCGGGCTTTCGCTGATCGTCACCCTGGCGGTGCACAGCGAGTCGCTCGCCCGCGGCTGGGATTTTCCCAAGCAGTTCGCCGATTCGTTCGTGTTCATCACCCCGCCGGCAGCGCGGGACAAGGTCGAGCTGGCTCTGCGCACCGAGGGCATCGCCAAGTCCGCCCAGGTCAACTCCAGCATCGGATGCACCGTCTTCGGGCAGGGCCTGCTCCACTTCCCGCTGTCGCGGTTCATCGCCGGCGATCCCGACGACTTCTTCGACCTGGTGCAACTGGAGTTCATCGAGGGGAATCGCGACGACGCCATCGCCAGGCTCAAACAGGGCAAGCACGTGCTGGTCACGCCCGAGTTTGCCCGGGTGCAGCGGGTCGGCCTTGGCGATCAGCTCCGTATCAAGATGACCGGGCTGCTGGCACCCAGCGAGGTGTTCACCATCGCCGGCGTGGTCAAGTCGCCGGCTCTCGATCTGGCCGCGAACTATTTCAACGCCAGCGGTCGGCTGGTGGCAGCCTCCATTCACATGGTCATGGGCACCCTGGACGACGCGGAGAAGGTCTTCGGCGTGCCTCGGGAGGTGTCTCTGTTCCTGGTCAATTTCGATCTGGCCCCCTCCGAGCCACCCGCGCCGATCGCCGAGGAAAACCCGCCGAAGTTCGACGAGCTTCGCGCGTTCATCGACCTGGTCGGCTCGTGGAGCCCGGCGATGCCGGAGCGGAACCGCGAAGTGGGCATCATGCGCGACTGGTACCAGCGCCGCATTGACGAGGGCATCGCCTCACCCGGCTGGAGCGACGTCGCCATGGCCACCCTCTTCCGCGAGGGTTTCGACAAGATGCCCCCGGCGGTGTGGGAGACGCTGACCCCGGCGCAGCGCTGGCGGAACTATCGCGAGGAACTGGTCATGCGCCTGGTGGCCGGGCGCAGCGGCGCCGCCTGGGAGGATCACGCCTCCGCCCAGGCGCTCAAGGCCCAGATCGACAGCGAACTCAAGCGGGCCACGCGGCTGTTTTCGTCGATCCCCGTGGTGGCGCTGCTGGTCGCGGCGTTGGGGGTGGGCAACCTGATGATGACCAACGTGGCCAGCCGGCGGCGACAGATCGCCACCCTCCGGGCGCTGGGCGCGACCCGCTGGCAGGTGGTCCGCCTGGTCATCGGGGAGGCGCTGGTGCTCGGCGGGCTGGGCAGCCTGGCCGGGGTGGCCCTGGGGCTCCATGCCGCCTGGGGGCTGAGCGTGGTTATCACCAGTATATGGGGATACGAGCCGGTCTGGACCATCCCCTACGGCTGGGTCGCCCAGGGAGTCGGCTTCACCATCGCGGTGTGCATCCTGGCCGGCGCTCATCCCGCCCGCCGCGCGGGCCAGACCAACGTCATCGACGCCCTGCAGACGACATGAGACCGGGCTTCGCGAGGAGGTGTACCGACCGGGTGCCTGTGCAGCCCCGTCGCGTAGAACCGGACCGCCGGGCCTTGCCCGCGCGGTCAGAGGAAGAGATCGAGCAGCGTCTCGGGAATGACCACGTTCCCCGCCTGGAACAGCGCGTTCAGATCCGCCACCGTATCGACGTCGTTGACGTCGAGGAACTCGACGATCGCCGTCGCCTGCTGCGCCGTCAGCCTCGGCAAGGGCTGGCCGTCGATGGGCTCGCCGGCGAGATCCACACCAGCATCCACCACTGCCTGCCACTCACCGGCCGTCAACGCGCCGATGTTCCCTGACGCCAGCTTGGCCAGCGCCGAAAACAGCAGGCCGTCCGTGCTGGGGCAGCCGGCCACCCAGACCAGGTTCAATGCCAGAACCACCGATGCCAGACGCGCGAATCGGGTCATGTGAATGTCCTTTTGTTTGCTGAAAGAAGTAACCGCACCCATCAGACCGGAGCAGGCGCCACCGGTCAGAACTCGCTCACGAAATAATCGATCAATGACTCATCGGTGATGCCCAGGTCGCGAAGCCCCTGCCGCTTCTCCTCATCGGAGAGCGTGTCGTCGTCCACCACTTCCTGGATGGCCTGCTGCGAGATGATCATTCCATCGGAGGTCAGCACGTCCGGGCCTGTCGGCGCCTGCGGCGGAATACAGCCCGCAGACCACGCCGCCGCGGCCACGCACATCGCGGTCCGACAACACCATCCTGCCAGGCAACCTGCTCGTGGGACGCTCATTCGGTCTCCCATGCTGCTCACACCCCTCGAGACTACGGTATGTTCGGCCAGGTGAGAGGGCAAGCTTTAAGGGCAACTGGGAGACAACGCGTCCTCTCCCGGCTTTTCCCGCAGGCCCGGGAACCCTATATTGCCCTGTTCAACCAGTGCGGCCGGAGAGGAATCCACCGCTGACCCGTGCTCTTCTTGCGAAGGATGTCGACGCATGAGCGACAAACCGCTGGACATTCTGTTCACCGCCCCCCACCCTGACGACCTGGAAATCAGTTGTGGCGGCACCATCGCCCTCATGGTCCGGCAGGGGCACCGGGTGGGTATGGTCCACCTCACCTCCGGCGAGCCCACCCCCCGTGGCACGCCTGAAACGCGGGCCAGGGAGAGCGCCGCCGCCGCCGAAATCCTCGGCGTACAGGTCTGTGAGACCCTCAAGCTCACCAACCGCGAGCTGATGGACGGGCCTCCGGCTCGCTACGCCCTGGCGACGGTTCTCCGTCGCTACCGTCCGCGGATCCTGGTCGGCATGGCCGGGCGGACCCCGGCCGCGTCACCCGACCACTACCAGGGCCAGCTCATCACCGAGGCCTCCCGGTTCTATTCCCAGTTCACGAAGTGGAACGACCGGTTCGAGAACACCGAGCCGCACCGGGTCGACCACCTGGTTTATCGGCCCATTCCCATTGCCGCCGAAGCCCACCATTTCCACAGCCAGTTCGTAGTGGACATTACAAGCACCATTGAAACGAAGATCGAGGCCGTCCGCTGCTATGCCTCCCAGTTCGACGGCGAGCGGTTCGAGCGGCTCAAGCACTACCTGATGAGCCAGGGCGGCGCCGAGGGGGCCCCCTGCGGCTACCGCTACGGCGAGATGTTCGCCCTGCCCCGCCCGCTGGGAGTCAAGGACATGACCACCATCCTGGGCTCCTGGGAAGTGCCGCCGCCGTTCAAGCCGCCGGCGGCCACGGAGACACTCTGATCGGCGGATCTTGCGGCCCCGGCCTGGCTCGCTATAATTGTAAGATTCCGGTATTGACCCTGACAGACAGGTTTCCAAGGATCATCGCCATGAAAGAAGGCATTCATCCCAAGTACGTGGACTGTACCGTCACCTGCGGCTGCGGGTACA
>CAYVVX010000219.1:0-7926 GCA_964455315.1 uncultured Planctomycetales bacterium
GGCAGTGTCTCAGTCCCGATGTGGCCGGTCGCGCTCTCACGCCGGCTACCCGTCAGAGCCTTGGTGAGCCGTTACCTCACCAACTAGCTGATAGGGCATGGGCCGCTCATCTGCCGATAGGTCTTGCGATCCCCATCTTTGATCCGGATTCCATGCGAATCCCGGATGTTATCAGGTATTACCGGCACTTTCGCAAAGGGCCCTTGCGGGCCCGCCGCTATCCCTGAGCTGAAGGTACGTTACCCATGTATTACTCACCCGTCCGCCACTAAACCATTCTTGTATTGCTACTCAAATGATCTCGTTCGACTTGCATGCCTTAGCCACGCCGCCAGCGTTCGTTCTGAGCCAGGATCAAACTCTTCAGTTTGAACTCGTTGCAAGACGGAACCGGTTTCCCGGCCCCGCCTCTGCTTCAGAGGAAAAGACTGGCTTACAATTCTCATTCATGGTGAGAACGTGTAAGCGTCGGCTCGAATCCCGAACTCCCCGAAGGGAACCGGGCATCGACCGAGCTTAGTTGAGATTCAGGCTTGCGACGATGAGGCCCTGTGAAAAGCCCTCGCCAACAAACCCTCGTCACACCTTGCCGACCGGCAGAGACGGCTAAATCTGCAAACCGGTCGACTTTGGATCTGAGCGAAGGGCGGTCCCATGAAGGCACGCCAAACGCCCCACGTTCTCACGGCGTTTGTCACACTGTCAACTTGTCAAAGAGCTTGTCGCTGCCCCGTTGCAAGGCCGTTTGGCCTCTCTCAGGGGAGCCCATCATTTTAAGCGAGTATTCGGCGGTGTCAAGGACACCCCGCCCGCAAAATCTGACTTTTTCACTTTTTTCTCAAACCGCCCGGCAACCCCGGATTACGACCAGCGGCCGATCCGGGTCTCGGTCAGCATCTGCCTGCCGAGAGGACACGACAACCTGCTTCCTGTCTCAGAAAACCAGTCCGCCGGTCAAGCTTGAGCGGGTTTGAATCAGGCCTCCGGAGGTTCGGAAAGCCTGCCCTCATTGAGAGCCGCAGGAATATACCACCTGCCCGCGGGACTGTCAAGCGGCCCCACAGGCCGCGCAACTCACTTGCGAGCAACCACTTACAGCGGCCACCCGACGCCGTCATCAGCGGTGGATGTTCAGTTGCAGGGGTGCCGGCTTCAGGGCCGACCTGATGGAGATCTGGCCGGCGAGATTCTCAACCACCTTCTGCACTGCAGCACCCACCCCCTGCGGGTCTTCCTCAAAGACCGACGCGGGATTGCCGCGATCCCCGCTCATGCGGATGGCCACGTTGATGGGGATCGATCCCAGAAACGGCACCTTGAGCCTGGCCGCCGCCTTCTCCGCCCCGCCCTTGCCGAACAAGTCATACTCTCGGCCGGTGTCCGGGGCGATGAAATAGCTCATGTTTTCCACGATGCCGAGGATGTCGACGTTGAGCTGCTGGTACATGCGCGCGGCCCGCACCGCATCAAGCAGGGCCACGTCCTGCGGGGTGCACACGATCACGGCGCCGGTCATGGGGATGGACTGCGACAGGGTGAGCGGCACATCGCCCGTACCCGGCGGCAGATCCACGATGAGATAATCCAGTTCGCCCCAATCGACCTGGTCGAGAAACTGCTTGAGCGTGCTGTGAATCATCGGTCCGCGCCACACCACCGCCTGCTCGGGCTCAATGATGAACCCGATGCTCATCAGCTTGAGGTTGTGGGCGATGATGGGCACGATCCTACGGTCGCCGGTCATGGCCGGCTTGGTGCCTTCCATGCCCAGCATCTTGGGGATCGACGGACCGTAGACGTCCGCGTCGAGCAGGCCGACCTTGGCCCCGGCCCTGGCCAGCCCCACCGCGGTGAGCACGCTCAGCGTGCTCTTGCCCACGCCGCCCTTGCCGGCGCCGATGCAGATCACATGCTTGACGCCCGGCATGGACGCCTGCTCCATGGCCCCGCGGCGCACCTGGGCGGAGAATTCAATCTCCACGTTCTTTACACCCCCCAACGCCCTGACCGCCTGCTCCACGTCGCGGCGAATCTGATCTTTCAACGGACACGCCGGTGTGGTCAGCTCGATGTTGAGCCGCACCTGCCCGTCGCACACGGCGACGCTCTTGACCATGTTGAGGGTGACCAGGTCCTTGTGCAGTTCAGGATCCTGCACACGGCGCAAGGCGTCGATGATCTGGTCCTTGGAGGGTGATGCTGCTTCACTCATGAGGGCTCGCTCTCTCACTGAAACTCGTGCTGAATCGCGGGGAATAATAGGACTGAGTTGGTGCGGTTTCAACCACTCGATGTAAGGTGCGTCCCGGCAACGGCTTAGCTGCCAGGCGGCAGGAAGCCCCGCTCCCGCGCCATGGCTTCGAGGCGGGCGTGGTGATCGAATCCCTCTTCCGACAGTTCTTTGAACAACGCCACCACGGCCGGGTTCCTGGCCCGACCGCTCATCGCCTCGTAGAACATGGCCACCCGCTTCTCGGTGTCCAGGGTCATCCGCATCACCTCGCGGTAGTCCTCGATGTCGCGGACGTCGACGACGCGCGGTCCGGCGACCACGGCAGCCTTGTCCTCGTCGGTGAGGTAGAACGAGCTGCCGGGAAACTGCTCGTCGAGAAGTTCCTGGAGCCGCTGGCGATGCTCCTGTTCCTCGGCCGCGATCACAGCGAAGACCCTGCGGTCCTCCTCTCCGGGAACGCGCTCGGAGAGCACCGTGTAGCGGTACGCGGCGACGGTCTCGCCGTACACGCCGATCGCCAGCATGCGGTCATCGGGGAGCTCCATCCGGGAGTAATCGGGTGGTCGAGGCATGTCGTGGAGCGTACCGGCGACCGCCCGCGCCTGCAAACCCTGCGGCGGGATTTGCCTCCCACAGCTCGCCAGAATAGACTTATAAGTATGACCGTCGAGCAACTGCGCAAGATGCATCAGGCCCGCCCGTTTCAGCCATTTGAGATCCATCTGGCGGATGGTCGCAGCCTGCCGGTCCGGCACCCCGAAGTGCTGGCCATCACACCCTCCGGCCGCACGATCGGCGTGGGGCTCGAGGATCAGACCATCGAGATCGTGGGCCTGCTGCTGGTCACCAGCCTCAAGCCGCAATCCAATGGACACGGTCGCTGACGCAAGCGGGCGGATTAGCGGTTCTGCTTTATCACACCAGACCGGCGCGCATTCGGACGTTCCCCGGCGACCGGGTTACGCCCGCGGACCGCCTCCCGGGGCCCGTTTTGCTTGAAAGCCCCTTGAAACCTTCAGGCTGGTTAGCTACTGTGAATTGTGCGGGTTAGAGCGGTTTTGCCAGTCATTGCGGTTAGGAGTGGGATTCGATGCGTTGCGTCAATCGTTGCGCGGGTGGGATGGTTGCGCTCCTGGTTTCTTTCGGCGGTGTACGGGCGGGGTTGGCCCAGATCCAGCTCACCTACGAAGAGCGGTACGTCTCCGTTGACTACAACCTGCTCGACTCGAACGGCGGGTTCAGCGACAGTGCCTTCGAGGGGAGCGTCGGGGCAGGCGAGCCCTTCGACCAGACGGTGAGCCTGAGCAACTTCCAGGAACTCACTTCGGCCGACCTCCAGGCTCACCAGTCGTCCACGATCAGTTCCAACCAGATCCATGTGACCAGCGACGCGTACATCGACCTGTTCACCGACGAGGAAGGCGCCGAATCGTACGGCTGTGCGTTGTCGCGCACCTACATCGAGTTCAGCCTGGCCCAGGACACGCCGTTCCTGCTGCGCACCGTTGCGGACGGAAGCGTCTACGGATCGCTGCACAGCGACGATTATTCATTCGAGGAGTACGTGGACTTCAGCAACGAGATCGAAGGCACGCTGCCGGCAGGCAATTACGTGCTCGACATGGGTTTCGACCTGTGCCTCTACATCAGCGGCTTCAGCACCTGGAACGAGATGGTCAGTCACGAAGTGCAGTTGACGCTGGGGGCGGAGACCTGTGCCCAGGAAGTGTACCTGCCCAGTTTCGGGGGGCCCCAGCCCGTCTGGCTGGTCGGCAACGCCCAGATCACACCCGGCAGCGTTCTCCGCCTGACGGAGGATGCGGAGGGGCAGCGCGGTTCCTTGTGGTTCGCCGAGAAACTGCAGGCGGCCGCGGGATTCGATACCACCTTCCAGTTCCGGATCACCAGCGCCGATGCCCCGGCCGACGGGTTCGCCTTTGTGATCCAAAACGAAGGCTTCACCGCCCTGGGCGGCGGTGGTTCGGACATGGGCTACAGCGGCATCACGCGCAGCGTCGCGATCGAGTTCGATCCCTTCATCTTCACCGGCGAACTCGCCGGCCCGCACATCAGCGTGCAGACCAGGGGCGTCGATCCGAACTCCAGCGAGGATACGGCCTCGCTCGGATCGGCCGTGATCCCGGGCACGATCACCGACGGACAGGTGCACGAATGCAGGATCGTGTACCGTTCGCACCTGCTCCAGATCTTCCTCGACGGTCCCACGAACCAAGTTTTGGCACTTCCCATCGATCTTGAGAATATCAACGGCGAAAGCATCCTCAGTCCCAACGGCTGCGCCATCATGGGCTTCACCGCCGCGACCGGCGGCGCGCACGCCCAGCACGACATTCTTTCATGGAGATATGGGTTGCATTGCACGCCCTCGTTCGCATACGAGGACTTCAGCAACGTTCACCTTTTCACGCTCAATGGCGCCGCGGCCGTGAGCGGCTCCAACACGCTGCTGCTCACGCCTGATGAGCCGGATCGGATCGGGTCGGCGTGGAACAGTTCGCTGGCGTACATCGGCGGCGGCTTCCAGACGATCTTCAGCTTCCGCATCTCCAACAACGGGGTTCCAGCGGACGGCATGGCCTTCGTGATTCAAACCGAGGGCCTCAACGCCATCGGCGGCGGCGGACATGCCCTCGGTTATGGGGACAACAGCTTCGGGCCAACCCCGGGCATCACCCGCAGCCTGGCGGTGGAGTTCGACACGTTCGGCGGCCCGGACATCAGCATCCAGACCAACGGCGTCGGGGAGAACAGCTCCGATCCGCCGGCCAACCTGGCCACCTATGTCCCCGGCACCACGTTTGCCGATGACGAGATTCACACGGCCCGGATCACGTATCAGCCCGGGACGATGGAGGTTCACCTCGACGGCGATCTGGTGCTGTCCACCGCAGTGGACCTGACCAGCATCAACGGCCAGTCGATCCTGACCAACTCCGGCTGTGCATTCCTGGGCTTCACGGCCGCGACGGGCGGGTTCAATTCGTCGCATGAGATTCTCGACTGGAGCGTGGGCCCCTACTGCGGCGGCTCGCCGAAGCCGGGGGATTACGATTTCGACTGCGACGTGGACATCGATGACGTGATGCTGTTCGCCAACTGCACGTCCGGCCCCAGCGTGGACTACGAGCCCAGCTGCGACGACCGCGATCTGGATTTCGACGGCGACGTCGACCAGGGTGATTTCGCGGTGCTGCAGCGCTGCCACAGCGGGGCGAATGTCCCATCGGATGCGAATTGCGCGAATTGAGCCTCCGGAAACCCGGCAGGAATCGTCCCTCACGTTGACTTTCACTGCCGGGCCGCGTCCAATACTGCGCGTCCGGGGCGTAGCTCAGCCTGGTAGAGCGCCTGGTTTGGGACCAGGAGGCCGCAAGTTCGAATCTTGTCGCCCCGATCGTGATCAAGCAGAACGCTGCCCTGTGCACCGGGTTCCGCGTGACTACGCCGGGGGTACAGCGGCATGGACAACGGCTTGAACGACGGTGCGGGAGGAAGCAGGGAGCCCGGCTCTACCGAAGCAGGCCGGTCCGGCGCGCTGATTGAGACATGCAGGTACGCCAGCCTGAGTTCGCGGCCAGGTGGCCTGAGATCCCCTCCTTCATGGTTTCGCTGCATCCTCCTGGCCGCGGGCTGGCAGGTGATCCCGGCTGGTTGGCTGTTGTGGGATTCGTGGGACTCGCCGTCCACGCGCACTCTCGTTCTCCGAACGGCGGTATTCCTCGTTGTGCCTCTTCTGTCCGCCGTCGTTCATCGTTCGTGGCGCGTCGGAGTTGCCGCCCTGTTACTCCCTGTTATTGCGATCGGCGTCATGTTTACCGTGTTCATGCTGATCATGCCGACCGGCAAGTGGTAATGCTTGAGCAGGCACCGCGGTCCAACCACGAGTCCCTTGCAGCAGATGAAGGTCCGATGTTGCAGGTCCGGATCTCCTCACGCCGAAACACTGTCCGCATCGCCAAGCCGGTAGCTCGTGCTCCGCCCGCCGCCGGGGTTCTGCACCAGGATGCCACGGGCCAGCAGTTCCCGAATATCGCGCAGTGCCGTGTCCGACGAACACTTGGCGAGCTTTGCGTATTTCGACGTGGTGAGGAATCCCTTGAACCCATCCAGCAGACGATTGATGACCAGGCGCTGCCGGTCGTTGACCGGCCGGCGATTGATGCGCTGCCATAACTTCGCCTTGTGGAGCACCGCGGCGAGGGCCGCCTCCGCGCCATCAAGAGCACGACCAAGGCAGGCGAGAAACCAGCTCAGCCAGCGCGTGATGTCCAAGGCTCCGCGCTGCGCCGCTTCCAGCTCCCGGTAGTAGTCCTTCCGCTCCGCCTCAATCTGCGAGGACATGCTGTAGAAGCGATCCCTGGTTCCGTCGGCACGGGCCAGGGCCATGTCAGCGATGGCTCGCGCGATGCGCCCGTTGCCGTCTTCGAACGGATGAATCGTCACGAACCAGAAATGGGCGATCGCGGCCTTGAGCACCGGGTCGATCGATACCTGCCCGTTGAACCACCTGGTGAATCCGGCCATTTCGGCATCGAGCCGGTCCGCCCCCGGCGCCTCGAAATGCACCCGTTCGCGGCCCAGGGGACCGGAGACCACCTGCATGGCGCCGGCTTCCGCGGGACGCCAATTGCCCACCGTTATCCGCTGCATCCCACTACGTCCGGTGGGAAACAGCGACGCATGCCAGGCGAACAGCCGCTCATTCGTCAGCACCACGGAGTAGTCGCGCGTGGCGTCAAGCATCATCTCGACCACACCCTCGACATCCCGCCCGGCCTTGGGCAGTCCGGCGGCGTCGAGCCCGAGTCTCCGCGCGATGGATGAGCGCACTTCTTCCGGGTTGAGCGCTTCACCCTCAATGGCCGAGGAGCTCACCACGTCGTTGGTCAGCACCGTGAGGCTCGCTTCGGCACGCAGATCGAAACCCAAAGCCTCCATTCTGCCAAGGAGCCGGCCTTGTTCGTGGCGCACCATCGCCAGAGCCGAGGCCAGCGCCTCACCGTCCCAGGTGAAGCGCGGCCAGTTTGGATGCTCGTGAATGTACGCCCGTTTTCGCCGCATAATCTGCGGTGATTATATCGTCTATTCGCCGCATGTCGAGCTGTTCGCCGCGTTTCCTGCGGCGAATAGGAGGTTTCATCACCGTATCGAGAGCTGGATCACCATTCGAGGGCTCCGGCCTCGCCGCCGCCCTGCGCAGCGCGCATCATCGGGGCTGCGTCGCGATGCCGCACGCCCAGCCGATTCCCGCGAGGAAGATAGCCTGGCAGCCGATCCGGTAGCCTGCAGCGGCCGCTGCGGAACCGACGCGATGCCTCAAAGCTGCGAGCGCAGGTTCTTGAGGAAGCCCTGCAGGACCGCCCGGGGGACATCGGCCAGTTGGCCGGGGGGAATCTGGTCATTGGTGAGCCGCTCGACCTCGTCCCGGGCGGCGGCGCGGTGGTGGAGCAGTGAGGCCAGGAGGTCGTCGGCTTTGCTCAATTGCGAGCCGCGCAACGCCAGCAGGTAGTCGACCACCATTTCGCGCACGTTGGGGGCATCGGCGGTGGGCGTGCCGCGGGAACCGCGTGCGGCCGCACCGCCATCCTCCGTGCGGGGAGCCTCGTGAGCAATGGCCCGGTCAAGCTGTCGGCGTTCGGCTTGCAGAGCCTTGGCGCGCAGGCGCTCGGCCT
>CAYVVX010000220.1:0-7918 GCA_964455315.1 uncultured Planctomycetales bacterium
CCTGCCCGGCCAGCGCACGATCAGCGGCACGTGGATGCCGGTTTCGGCCAGCGAACCCTTGCCGCCGTTGACCTCGATGCCGTTGGCCCGGGCGGGGACGCCGCGGACCGTGCCGTTGTCGGTGGTTAATACCACCAGGGTATTCTCATCGAGCCCCAGGCGGTGCAGCGTGCCCAGCAGCCGGTCGACCAGTTTGTCCACGTAATCGACCATGCCCGGGTGCAGGGCCCCGCCCTTGAGCGGTGCGGTACGGTTATCCGGGGTCAGGGTGAACGGCGTGTGGGTCAACACCATCGGGTAGTAGGCGAAAAACGGCTTATCGCGGTGTTTCTCGATGAATTCGATGAGGAAATCGGCGAACACGTCCGGGCCGAACGCGCCTTCGCGGATACCGCGCCGGCCGTCGCGCTGGATGAACGGGTCGAAGTAGCGGGCGTCGCTGGCCGGGTTGTCGCGCTCGTAGCCGGTCCAGACGCAGTGGGTGTCGAAGCCGTGGTCGCGGAGGGCATCGGGCGTGTCGCGCAGATCGTTGACCTGCCACTTGCCGGCGATGGCGGTGGCATAGCCGGCGTCGCGCAGGCGGCGCGGAAACGCCACCTCGCGGCGCCAGTCGAAGTACTGCCCGCCCCAGCGCGGGGCGTCGTGATGCATCGTCCAGCCGGTCCGGAAGGGATAGCGCCCGGTGAGCAGCTCGTGGCGCGTCGGCGTGCACAGCGGCGTGGCCCAGACGTGCGTAAACCGCGTGCCCTCGCTCGCCAGCCGGTCGATGGCCGGCGTGCGGTGTTCGCTGCCGTAGCAGCTCAGCCATTCCGGGCCGAGGTCATCGATCATGATGAAAAGGATGCTCGGCGGGCGCGTTTCGGCGGCGCGGGCGGTTCCCATCCAGCCGGTACAGGCAAGAGCGGTCATCAGGACAGCCAGCTTCATCGCTTCAACTCCGGGTCGGGCGAGGCGGCCGGAACGTCGACCCTGCCGGAGGTGGATTGTCTCCGCGATGCCCCGCCGGTCAAAAGGCTGACCGCGCAACCCACGCCAAGATCCACCACCAGGGCGGCGATACTGATCCACTGGAAGCTCAGCTCGGGCCCGCCGGTGATCATGTCCCAGTAGGCAATGAGGATGGCCACAATCCCGCCGGCAATTGCCCCCGCGATGGCCCCCGTGGCGTTGGCGAAGGGGACGAACAAGGCCATGAAGAACAAGCCAAACAGCGGTGCGACGAAGACGTGATTGGTCCGGGCGGTGACCGCCATGATGTTGCCGCTGACGTAGCCCATGAAAGAGCTGAGCAGCACGGCGATCAGCCCGCTGACCACGGCGATGATCCGCGTCAGTGTGAAATCGGACGCCTGGCGGACGCCGGAGGCGGACGCCGGATCGCGCCCGCATTCAGGGCAAATCCCCGAAGTGTTACCGGTCAGGCCATACCCGCACAGCGGACAGCGCTTCGCCAATCCGACCGGCCCGTTCCGCAGCCGCTGCCAATCCACGGTGATCACCGAGCACGACGAGTTGATGCCCGAGGACAGGCTGGACATGGCCGCGGCCAGCAGTCCCGCGATGACCAGTCCGGTCACGCCGGGCGGCAGCAGGTGGATGATGTAGTAGGGGAACAGTTTGTCGGCGTCTTTCTCGATGGTCATGCCGTTGCCGAGCAGATCGGGATGGCTGCGGAACAGGCCCAGCAGGGCGAAGCCGACCATGGCCAGCAGCAGCGTTACGACCACGTTGGAGATGCCGGTCACCAGGAACGCCCGCCGGGCCGCGGCGGTGTCGCGGGTTGAAAGGTAGCGCTGCACGGCCATCTGGTCGGAGCCGGCGGTGCAGATCCACCACACGGTCATGAAGACCATGGACCCGACCACGGTGACCCGCACGCGCGGGTCGAGGCTGAACACCGGCTGATCGTCCCAGGCCGACGACCACTCATGCGGCCACCACTCCGACACGCCGCCCATGCGCAGGCTGATCATCAGGATGGCCAGGATGGCCCCGCACAGAAGGATGATGGACTGGATCACGTCGGTGAGCACCACCGCACGGATACCGCCCATGGAGGTATACACCACCGTGACCAGCCCGATGATCGCGGCGATGTAGGGCGTGACCTCCGGATCCCAGTTCATCATGGTCCGGATGACCTTGTCCGAGGTGAGGTAGATGACCAGCGCCATCCAGAACAGGCGGGTGACCAGGAACATGATCGAGGCAGTCAGGCGGACACCGAGCCCCAGCTTCGCTTCGAGCAGCTCGTAGGCACTGGTGACCCGCACCGCGGTGATGCGCGGGATGAGGATGTATCCGACGACGACGTAAGCGATGGGAATCGCGACCAGCGACCAGAGCAGCGCCGGACCCTTGTTGATCATCTCCCCGGGGAGTGCCAGGTAGGTGATCGTGCTCATCAGCGTGGCGAACAGCGACAGCCCGATGGACGAGCTGCGCATGCTGCGACTGCCGACGAGATAGTCTTCCGCGGTCTTGCTGCGGAGGGAGTAGTACCAGCCGATGGCCAGCATGCCGGCGAAGTAGAGTCCGATAACCGTCCAGTCGAGCGGCATCATGCCGCCGGACGGCACGGCGCCCAGGAGACAAACCTCAACCGGCGCGCGGACAATCACAAGCGAAGCTGGAGTCACATCAAGCTCTCAGGTGAGACCGATCGATCGGCCCGCGGAGGGCGGGCCGTGAACTGTCATGTCAAAACCGTGCCCCTCAGCCCGCGCACATGGGCATGAGGTAGCGTTCGGCGAGATGTATCCGGAGCCCCTGCTGCGCGGCCACGCTGTCGCCTTCGAGGATCCGGTTCAGGATCGCCCGATGCTCGTCCAGGGTGCGCTGCACGGTCTCGGCCCACTGCTGACCGCTGACAATCATCGGATGGACGATGGGCAGCGGGGCGCGGTTATACAATGCGGACAGCCGCCGGTTCTGGGCGGCGTTGATCAGCGATTCGTGGAAGCGACGGTCGGCCTCGGCCTGGTCGGCGGGGTAATACTCGCGGACCAGCCGCGCGCGCTGATCGCAGGTGTCCTTCATCGGGCGCAGGTGCTTGACGTTGTTGAGCCCCAGGCGACAGATCCGCTCGATGGCACCGCCTTCAAGCATGACCCGGATTTCGACGATTTCCAGGATGTCGATGTTCTTGAGCACCGGCAGCAGGTAGCCGGTCTTGGGGCCCCGCTCGATCAGCCCCTCGGCCTCGAGCCTTGCGAACGCTTCCCGCAGGGCAGTCCGGTTGACACCGAGCCGGGAGGCCCATTCGGCCTCGCGGAGGCGTTCACCCTCGGGCACCTGCTGCAGGATCAGCAGCCGCCGCAACCGGGAATAGGCCTGGTCGCGCTGCGATCCGCCATCGGACAGGGAGCCGGGATCAAACTTGTCGGAAGCGTGCGTCGTTGACATGCGATAGGACCTCATGCTAACTTGATTTCAGCGCAGACTACATAATCCGGTCGAATTCGTCAACGATTTAGGGTCGGAATGATCAACATTTTTTGACTGCCGGGCAAATCGTGCTGTAACCAGTCAAGCGGGTGATGACCGGATTCCCCCAGACGGCTTGACCCGCAGGTGTCGCCGGCGGGAGCACCCGTGACAGCGGACAGTGCCACTCGGTGGTGGAAGAGAAGAGTGCCTCTATGCGGAAAAGCGTCATCAAAGCCAAGCTCGGGCGCCGCCAACCGGTCCTGCTTACCCAGCTTCACCTGATCGACCCCTCCGTCTTCGAGCTGACCAGCCTGATGGGCTTCGACGGCATCTGGATGGATCTCGAACATCACACGTACAGCATGGAAACCGCCACCAGCCTCATGCGGGCGGCCCGCGTGGGGCGATCCGACATCCTCGCCCGCCCCGCCAAGGGCGAATACATGCGCATCGGGCGGCTCCTGGAAGCCGGTGCCCAGGGCATCATGTACCCCCGCTGCGACGACGCCCGCGAGGCCGCCGAGGTGGTCAAGTGGGCCAAGTTCGCCCCCCTCGGCAAGCGCGGGCTGGACGGCGGCAACCCGGACATGCCCTACGCCAGCATGGCCGTCCCGGAATACGTCCGCATGGCCAACGAGGAAACCTTCATCGTCATCCAGCTCGAGGAAAAGCACGCCCTCGACGCAGCCGACGAGATCGCGGCCGTCCCGGACGTGGATGTGCTCTTCCTGGGACCGGGCGATTTCAGCGTGCTGAGCGGCTTCCCCGGGCAGTTCGACCACCCCGAGGTGTCGAAGGCCCTGCAGCGCATCGCCGCCGCCGCGGCCAGGGCGGGCAAGCACTGGGGCGCCCCGGCGATGTCCCCGGAGCATGCCCGCATGCTGCTGGACATGGGGGCGACCTTCCTCTGTCATTTCGCCGACATCCTGATGATCAAGCAGGGTCTGGATCTCATCCAGGAACGGTTCAAGCCGCTCGGCTTCAAGTTCATCAACGGGCTTAACGGCCATCCCGGCACCTGATTCTCCAAGGAAATACTCCCCGTGCCCGCTCATCGCCTGCTCATCATCGGCGTCGGTTCCATCGGCGAGCGTCATCTGCGGTGCTTCGGTGGCACCGGCCGCTGCGAGCTGTCCATCTGCGAACCCAACGACGACCTGCGGACGGCGGTCGGGGATCGCTACCAGGTCAGCCGCCGGTTCAGCGCGCTCGACGAGGCCCTTCGCGAGCCGCCCGAGGCGGCGGTGATCGCCGCCCCAGCCCAGCTCCACGTGCCCATGGCCGCGCGACTCGCCCAGGCGGGCGTTCACCTGTTCATCGAAAAACCCCTCAGTATCACCCTGGACGGCATCGACGAGCTCCAGCGGCTGATCGACAAGCAGAAGCTCAAGGCCGTGGTCGGCTACACCTTCCGGTCGCACCCGGTGGTTCGCGACCTGCGTGACGCCATCCGCCAGGGGCGGCTCGGTCGGATCGTGCAGTTGGTGGCCGTCTGGGGCCAGTATTTCCCCAAGTACCGCCCGGCCTATCGCCAGATCTACTACACCCGGCATGACATGGGCGGCGGCGCCATCCAGGACTCCCTGACGCACTCGATCAACCTCGGCGAGTTCCTGGTCGGGCCGGTGGGCAGGGTTGTCGCCGACGCGGCCCACCTCGTGCTCGAGGGGGTCGATGTCGAGGACAGCGTCAACGTCCTGGCCAGGCACGGTGAGGTCATGGCCAGCTACAGCCACAACCAGCACCAGGCCCCGAACGAGCTGGTCACCACGGTCATCGGCGAGAAAGCCACCGCCCGGCTCGAGCTGCACAACAGCCGCTGGCTGCTGATGGAGGAAGCCGGCGGCGCGTGGAAGGAGCAACTGGCCTTTTCGCTCGAGCGGGACGACATCTTCATCAACCAGGCCAGGCTGTTTCTGGATTATCTCGAAGGCCGCGGCGACCCCGCCTGCACCGTCGCGGAAGGCTTGCAGACGCTGCGGGCCAACCTGGCCATCCTGGCGTCCTCGCGAAACCCGGGCTGGCAAAGCGTCTGACCTCGACCAAGGGAGACATCATGACCGAGGGCGAGCGCCCCATCGCCGAGCTGTTCAGCCTGCACGGCAAGACCGCCCTGATTACCGGCGCCTCCGGGCATCTGGGAGGGGCCATGGCCAGGGCCCTGGCCGAAGCCGGCGCCCGCGTGGTGGTTACCAGCCGGGACGCCTCCCGCGCCGCGGCCACGGCGGCCGGGCTGCCGCCCGTCCAGGGGGGCCCGCACGGCGGGGTGGCGCTGGACTACATGAACGAATCCTCGCTGGAGCCGGGTTTCAACGACGCGCTGAAGGTCTCCGGGCGAATCGACATCCTGGTCAACAACGGCTACGACCGGGTGACCGCGGATTGGACCACGGTGACCGGCGAACAGTTCACCCGGCAGCTGGCCAACGCCACCGGCTGCTTCCTGCTGGCCCGCCTGCTGCGCGGACATGCCGTGCAGCGAGGTGGCGGCGGCAGCATCATCATGATCGGCTCCATGTACGGGCTGGTCGGCTCGTACCCGGATGCCTACGCGGGCATCTGCAACGCCAGCCCGGTGGCATATCACGCCCTCAAGGGCGGCGTGCTTTCGATGACCCGCCACCTGGGGGTGTACTTCGCGAAGGACGGCGTGCGGGTCAACTGCCTGAGCCCGGGGCCTTTCCCGACCGACAAGGTGGACCCGCGCATGCGCGAGCGGCTGTCGGCCAGGTGCCCCATGGGACGCATGGGCACGCCGGGCGAACTCAAGGGCGCCGTGGTCTTCCTCGCCTCGGACGCCAGCAGCTACATGACCGGACAGAACCTGATCATTGACGGTGGGTGGACAGCATGGTGAAGACATTGCCCCGATGGATGCTCGGAGGCCTGGCGGCGCTGGCGATGAACGCGACCGGTCCCCGGGCCGGTGGCCAGGCCATTGATCCCGACCTCGAAGCCCGGCCCCAGCCGGCCAGCGCTCCCGCGATCCAGGCCATGGATGTCGGTGACCGCAAGCAGCTCTTCACCGACCGCAGGTTCCTCGGCTCGTTCCGCAACATGACCATGACGGTCAACCCGCCGGAAAAGCGCGAGATCGTCATGCGCCCCCTGGAAGGCGAGGACGGCTTCCACTTCCTGGTCATGTCCGTGCTCGAGGTCGGCGACGAGTACTGGATGTACTACGGCACCTTCCGCACCGACCTGCCCGAGGAGGTCAAGGGCTACAACCGCCACGTCACCCGCCTGGCGATCAGCAAGGACGGGATCAACTGGGAGCGACCCGGGCTCGACCTGATCGACATCGGCAAGGGCAAAGACAACAACATCGTCATGACCGGCGCCATGGGCATCTTCTTCATCGATCCCAAGGCCAGCGACGGCTACCCGTATGCCTGGGTCGGGCACATGAGCGAGCGGCCCGAGTGGGACCAGAGCCGCGGAACCGTGTACCGCGAAGGCATCGGCCACCAGGGCGCCATCTACCTGTGCCGCTCCAGGGACGGCCGCAAGTGGGTGCGCCATCCCCGGCCGATCCTGCCCTTCTCCTGTGACACCCGCAACCAGGGGCTCTACGACCCCAACATCGACCGCTACGTCGCCTACCTGCGGGCCCGTCCCGGTGGCGCGGGCAGCCGCGCCGTCGCCCGGGCCGAGTCCGCGACGCTGGCGACCGCCTGGCCGTTCAAGAAGTCCGCCACCCGCCCGGCCGACGAGAACGGGCTCTACGCCCAGATCCTCGAAGAGCTGCCCATCGTGATGCAGACCGACGATCGGGATCCCCCCGGCACCGGGCTCTACTCGCCCAACGTGCACGTCTACCCCTACGCGGAGCGGGTTTACCTGGCGTTCCCCGAGAACTACCGCGTGCGTGACGACATCGACAGCTTCGGGCGCGACCAGCGCGGCGCGAAGGGCACCGTGAACGAGGGTCCGCTGGACATCGCCCTGGCGGTCAGCCGCGACGGGGTCGACTGGTTCCGCTACCGCACGCCCTACGTGCGCCTGGGCCGGATGGGCGAAATCGACGGGGGGACCATGTACATGGGGGTGGGCATGATCCGCAAGGGCGACGAGCTGTGGCAGTACAGCACCGTCTCGCCGCACACCCACCACGGCTTCTTCAAGCGGCTGGCCGGCACCGACGGCGGCATCCGCCGTCTCGTGCAGCGCCTCGACGGCTTCGTCTCCGTGGATGTCGGGGCCGACGGCGGCGAGGTGGTCACGCCGCTGATCACGTTCGACGGCGACCGGCTGCAGATCAACGTCGACTGCAGCGCCGCCGGGGAGGTCTGGGTGGAACTGCTCGACGAGGAGCGCCGGCCCATCCCCGGCTTCACCCGCGCCGACGCGGTCAGTGTGGACATGAACGGCGTGGCCCAGGAGGTCTGGTGGAAGACCGGGCCGGACGTATCCCGCCTGGCCGGCAAGCCGGTGCGCGTGCGCTTCGACATGCGCTCCGCGAAGCTTTTCGCCTTCCAGTTCGTTCACC
>CAYVVX010000221.1:0-7898 GCA_964455315.1 uncultured Planctomycetales bacterium
CACCGGCGGTGCGGCCGGCCGGGCCTTCCGCGCCGGAGCGAAGTACGCTAACGGCGAGTTCATGCAGGTGCACCCGACGGCGATCCCTGGTGCCGACAAGCACCGGCTGATGAGCGAGTCGGCCCGCGGCGAGGGTGGCCGGGTGTGGGTGCCGAAGAAGCCGGGCGATACCCGCGACCCGCGGCAGATCCCGGTGTCGGAGCGGTGGTACTTCCTGGAGGATCGCTATCCCAAGTACGGCAACCTGGTCCCCCGCGACATCGCCACCCGCGAGATCTTCAACGTCTGCGTCAACGAGGGGCTCAGCGTCGACAAGGAGGGGTTCGCCGTCTACCTCGATGTCACCGAGCTGCCCGCGGCCACCCAGCACAAGCTCGAAGGCATCCTGGAGATCTACGAGAAATTCGCCGGCGCCGATCCGCGGACCATGCCCATGAAGATTTTCCCGGCCGTGCACTACAGCATGGGCGGGCTGTGGTGCGAATACGCGAAGGACGAGCAGACCGGCGGACTGGTGCAGGGTTCGCCGCGCAACCAGATGACCAACATCCCCGGCTTGTACGCCATCGGCGAGGCCGATTACCAGTTCCACGGTGCCAACCGGCTGGGCGCCAACTCGCTGCTGAGCTGCATCTTCTCCGGGCTGCTGGTCGGTCCGGGCATCGACAATCGGCTCAAGGGCATGAAGCAGGCGGCCGGCGATCTGCCTAAGTCACTCTTCGACGGGCAGGTCAAGGCTCATCAGGACCAGTACCAGCGGCTGATCGGCAGTTCCGGCTCGGAGAACCCCTACCTGATCCATAGGGAGTTGGGGGTGGCCATGACGCGGAGCTGCACGGTGGTTCGCCGCAACGACCAGATCAGGGAAGCCCTGGGCACCGTCGCCGAATTGCAGGAGCGCTACGGGCGGGTGGCCATCTCCGACGATTCCAACTGGACCAATCAGAACCTCAGTTTCACGCGGGCCCTGGGCGACATGCTGCTCATGGCCCGGGTGATCGCCGAGGGGGCCCTGCGCCGCGACGAATGCCGCGGGGCCCACTACAAGCCGGAGTTCGACATTCCGGCGCCCAGGTCGGACAGCCCCGCGGAGCTTCGCGCCGAGGCGGTCACCTGGTGTGACGCATTCCAGAAGAAGAACGAGCGCTGGCTCAAGACCACCATCGCCGAGCATACCCCCGACGGCCCGAAACTCAGTTACGAGCCGGTGGACACCTCGCTGATCCCGCCCCGCCCGCGGACCTACGGGCTCAAGGGCGCCGAGATCATCGAGGAGGTCTGGCGCGAGCGGCAGGCGAAGTCCACCGCCGGCGCGGGTCAGGCCGCAACGGCGGGCGTATGATAGGATGCGGCTCGAACCGGGTATTTCGGTTCGCACGCGATGGCGACAAGAATTGTTGCCCACAGATCACGCAGATGAACGCGGATGAAATGCCAAAGCCAGGGATGCTTTGAATCTGCGTGATGTGCGGGCATGGACTCGGGGTTTTGGGGTGGGCGAGGCCCACTCTTGCGGCGTGAAGCAGGATGGCACATGGCTGAACGCAAGGTTTCATTGTTGATCCGCCGGCAGGATAAGCCGGAGGCGTCGTCCTACTGGCAGGAGTTCAAGGTTCCCTACGAACCGCAGATGAACGTCATCTCCTGCCTGCAGGCGGTGGCGGCGGAGGGGCACACGGCCGAGGGCAAGGCGATCGCACCGGTGGCGTGGGACTCGTGCTGCCTGGAGGAAGTCTGCGGCGCCTGCACCATGGTCATCAACGGCCGGGTGCGACAGGCCTGCAGCGCCCTGGTCGACGACCTGGTCAAAGACAACGACGTCATCCAGCTCGAGCCGATGAGCAAGTTCCCGGTGGTTCGTGACCTGGTGGTCAACCGCGCGCGGATGTTCAACGACCTCAGGAAGATCCGCGGCTGGATCCCGGTCGACGGCTATCACGCCACCGGCCAGTTGCCGCTGGTCCCGCCGGAGACGCAGGAGAAGGCCTACCCCATCTCGCGCTGCATGACCTGCGGTTGCTGCCTGGAGGCCTGCCCGCAGGTCAACGACCACTCCACCTTCATCGGTCCCGCCGCGATCGCCCAGGTGGTGTACTTCAACATGCATCCCACCGGCCAGAACAACGCGAACGAGCGCCTGGAGGTGCTCATGGGCCCCGGCGGGGTACACGCCTGCGGCAACGCCCAGAACTGCGTGAAGGTCTGCCCCAAGGGCGTGCCGCTGACCGACGCCATCGGCCGGGCCGGGCGCAGCCTGACCATCCACGCCATCAAGCAGTGGCTCGAGACGTAGGGCGCCGTGCCCACCCATCCAGGGGGCCGCCACTCGGCTCCATGTATCTGGGTGGGCGGTGCCGCCCGGAAGGCCGATGCGGCGCACGCGAAAGGACCGGCACGGGGGCCGGCCGCTAACCTGGTTTTCCGTGAGGAGTTTCCATCATGTCCATGCCCGGGGTGAATCCGTTGAAGATCAGGAGCCGTGACGCCATGCCGATGTCTCCCGCATGTCCGGATGCCTGTCGCCGCGGCGTGCGCTGCCTGGCGCTGCTGTCGCTGGCCGCGATCGCGCTGTGTTCGACTCCCGCGTCGGCCGCCGGGCCCCGCGCGCTGGCCATCGACCTGGACAATCCGCCCCAGGGCGTCTTTTCCGACGAGTGGTACGCGGTGATGCTCAACGGCTCCAAGTCCGGGCACATGCACGCGACCATGCAGCGGGTCAAGAAGGGCGGGGACGATTTCATCCGCATGAAGATGGACATGATCCTGGAGATCGGCCGGGCGGGCCGAACGGTCAAGATGACCGTCAAGCAGGAGACCGAGGAAACCGTCGCCGGTGAGCCGCGCGGCTTCAGCAACACCATGATCTTCGGGGCCCTGCCCACGCCCAACGTGACCCGCGGCACCATCAGGGACGGCAAGGTGCGGGTAACTTCGCAGCAGTTCGGCCAGCACGCCGCCGAGCGGGTGTATGACCTGCCCGAGGGGGCGCTGATGAGCTGGGCCGCCTACCGCGAGCAGATGCGCCACGGCTTCGAGCCCGGCACCGCCTACGAACTGAAGCTCTACGAACCGGGCACCGCGCCCGACCGGCTGACCCCCGCGAAGGTGGAGATCCTCGAACGCGAGACCATCGACCTCTTCGGCCGGCAGGTCAACGCCATCCGGGCCAAACAGACGCTGACCATGAAGGGCATGCTCGGCGCGGGCACGGAGATGGAAACCCTGACCTGGTTCAACGATGCCGGCGATCCGGTCAAGATCAAGATGGAGATGCTCAACGTCCCGCTGGAGATCATGGCCTGCCCGAAAACGGTGGCCCTGTCGCCGAACGATCCGGCCGACCTGCTCATCGATACCATGATCGAGGTGCGCCAGCCGGTCGACGCGAAGGCCGAGTCGATCACTTACGCGATCGGGCTCAAGCCGGGCAAGGACAAGGGCAAGCCGCTGGAGGTGATCGACACCGGGATGCAGCACAAGCTGCCCGGCGGCAGGGCCGGCAAGGTGCTGCTGCAGGTCAACCGGATGCCGCTGCGCTCGGACGCCGGAGGCCGGGAGAAGCTCACCGACCAGGAGAAGGAGCGCTATCTGGCCGCGTCGGCAATGGTCAATTACAAGGATCCCGAGGTCGCCAAACTTTATGACAAGGCGGTCGGCAGGGAGAAGGATCCCCACAAGGTCGCCGAGAAGCTGGTCGGCTTCGTGGACGGGTACATCAACAGTAAGAACTTGGGGGTGGGTTTCGCCACCGCCAGCGAGGTGGCCCGCACGCGCTCCGGCGACTGCAGCGAGCACGGCATCCTGCTGGCCGCGCTGGGCCGGGCCGCGGGGATTCCCACCCGCGTCGTCGCCGGAGTGGTCTACGCGGACCAGTTCGCGGCCCGCGAGAACATCTTCGCCGGGCACATGTGGACGCAGTTCTTCATCGACGGGCGGTGGATCGACCTCGACGCCACGCGCAGCCAGTCCGAGGTGGACGCGACCCACATCGCCCTGAGCGTGAGCGACGCCGGCGACAGCGGGCTGGCCGACCTGGTCACCTCTGTATGGCTCAACCTGGGCAACCTGACCATCGAGGTGGTCAAGTGATCCGCGGGGGCTTCCCGCTCGGATCGCTCGTCGCCCTGTTTCTGTTTCCCGCGTCCCTCTTCGGTGACGAGCCGCCCATTCCCGCCAACATTCGCGAGGACGGCTACCGCGGTATCTGGTACGCGAACCAGCCCTCCAACGATGAGTACCGCTACAAGTACAGCGGCGGGCTGGGGACGTACTGTGCCAAGCACATCCCGCTGGCGTATTACGATTCCATGTCGAACAAGACCTTCTTCGTCTACGGCGGCACGCCGGCGGAGTCGGAAGCGCCGGGAGCGAAGCGCACGCTGCTGATCATGGCCGGTGAGTTCGATCATGCCGACGGGACGGTGTCGCGCCCGACGCGGCTGATGGACAAGCAGACCGACGATGCCCATGACAACCCGGCGATCATGCTGGATGATGACGGCTTCGTGTGGGTGTTCGCCGCGGCCCACGGCACCGGGCGTCCGGCGTATATCTTTCGCAGCCGCAAGCCGCGGGATGTTTCGGCGTTCGACCTGATCGAGAAGACCAACTTCTCGTATCCGCAGCCGTGGTACCTGCCCGGCCAAGGCTTCTGTTTTCTGCACACGCGCTACACCAGGCAGGGCCGCATTCTGCACGTGATGACCAGCCGCGACGGGCGGGCGTGGAGCGAGCCGCGACCGCTGGCGGCCATCCAGCAGGGGCACTACCAGGTGAGCTGGCGGCACGGCACGACCATCGCGACGGCCTTCAACCATCATCCGGCGGATGGCGGTCTCAACGCGCGCACGAACCTCTATTACGTGGTCAGCGACGATTTCGGCGCCACCTGGAAGAGCGTTCAGGGGGACTCACTCGACCTGCCGCTGACCTCCCCGGACAACCCCGCGCTGGTGCATGACTATGCCGCCGACCAGCGGCTGGTGTACCTGAAGGATCTCACCTTCGACGCGGACGGGCATCCGGTGATTCTCTACCTGACCAGCAAGGGCTACGCCTCCGGCCCGGAGAACGATCCGCGCTTCTTCGCCACCGCCCGCTGGACCGGTGAAGCCTGGGACCTGCGCGGGCGCATCCGCTCCGACAACAACTACGACATGGGCAGCCTGTACATCGAGCCCGACGGGCTCTGGCGGATCATCGCTCCGACGGTGCCGGGCCCGCAGCCGTTCAATCCCGGCGGCGACCTGGCGATGCATATCAGCCGGGACACCGGCGATACCTGGACGTTGCGACAGCTTACCGACGGCGGCGGCTTCAACCACACCTACGTTCGCAGACCGGTCAACGCCCATCCCGGCTTCTACGGCTTCTTCGCCGACGGTCACGGCCGGCAGCCGTCCGCGTCGCGGCTGCACTTCTGCACGCGCGAAGGTGAAGTGTACCGCCTGCCGGAGCTGATGCTCGCGGATCGGGTTGCGCCCCGGCGGGTGCTGCCGCCGACGCTGGATGAGCGGGTGCTGCGCGGCGGCGACGGTGCGGCGAAGGACTGGTCGCCGGGGCGGTTGACGCTCGCCGGTACGGAGGTGTTCCTGCCCACGGCGCGGGACGGTGTGCGCATCGTCGCCGAGGCGCATTACACGCACCCCGACGGCGTCGAGATGGTCTCCACCCACGCCGAACAGAGCGTGAGTGACAAGTCAGATCGCGGGTGGAAGCGGTTTTCGAAAGACAACGGCAGGACGTGGTCGGATGCGGAACCGTTCGAAACGAACCGGCCGGCCGAGGGGGGCACCTGGCGGCGGCATGAGCTGCCCGGCTTCGTCGATCCGCGCACGGGCGAGCTGCTGGTCATGATCGTGCAGGGCGTCCTGCCCAATGATCATCCGCTGGAGGGCATGAAACACTGGACGATCCGCTACGGGCTCAGCCCCGATGGCGGCAGGAGCTTCTACAAGGAAGAGCAGGTCGTTCAGGCCGGAGGCGATTATACGCCCGAGCATCCGTTTCCAGGCGTGTGGGTGGGAAAAAACTCGGTGATGCTGGGGGATACGACCTGCGTGCCGATCACGCTGAAGGACAGCGGGCAGATCCTGGTGCCGGTGCAGATCACGCCGGTGGGCCCGGACGGTGAGTACTACAACCCCGGCGGCGGGTATACCTATCACGATTCCGCGGTGCTGATCGGGTCGTGGAAGGACGATGGCGGTTTGTCGTGGCGGATGTCGGAGCGGGTGGTGGCCGACGCGCGGCGGACGACGCGCGGGGTGATCGAGCCGACCATCGCGGAGATGCCCGGCGGGCGCGTGCTGATGGTGCTGCGGGGAAGCAATGATCGCAAGCCCGACCTTCCCTCCTTCCGCTGGTACACGGTATCGACGGACGGCGGGCGGACCTGGGATACGCCCATCCCCTGGACCTTCGACGACGGCGAGCCGCTGTGTTCGCCCAGCGCCTGCAGCCAGCTCATCCGCCACAGCTCCGGGCGAACGTTCTGGATCGGCAACCTGTGCGAGGCCAAAGCGGCCGGCAACAGCCCGCGCTATCCGCTGGTCATCGGCGAGGTGCATCCGGAGACGCTGCGACTGGTGCGGTCGACGCTGTGCACCATTGACGACCGCCGCGACGGCGAGCCGACCTGGACGGCGATCAGCAACTTCTACGCCCGCGAGGACCGCGCGAGCGGCGAGATCGTGATCCACTGTTCGCCGCTGGGCAAAGCCCCCTCCGACAAGACCCTCACGCCGCCGGCGCCCGACGGCAAGTTCATCTGGACGGCGGATGCGCTGGTGTATCGCGTGCGGGTGGCGGGGTAGAACCGAACGTTGCAACAAAGAATAACCACGGGGAGAGCACAGAGAACACTGGTCGCGGGATCGGCCAAACCTCATCGCCGGGGCTTCACCGCGGGTGCAGTTGCTGACCAGTGGCATCCACCCTGAATAGCCTCTTCTTTGTGCCTTTGTGGTTCATTCTTCTCATGCAACCGGGGGGTAGATTCACATCAGGAACGCTGCGCAATGCAACGGACTGGCTTTCGCGGTCCCGGGATGCTCCATGTAGTGGCGGTTGCGGGGGGCCGGCTCTCAGGGGCTGAAGCCGGAATGGTTGCGCGCGAAGGGGGCGCAACTCGCCATCGGATGCCCGGCGCGGGCTGAAGCCTGCGGCTCTTTGGGTGGCGCGGCGTTCCGCTCAATCAAACGCGGCGGAGATCGGCGTTTGTGTTGTGGAGCGTGAGACGGCCGGCGGGCGGGACGGGGTTCACTTCGGGGAGAGTCCATTGACATCGACGGTTCCGGCAACGGTTGAGCCCATCGTGCCGCTGCTGGCGTACCAGCGGATGGACGTGGAGGCGGAGGATCGCTTCCGCTGGTGCTGCTGGGCGCGGCAGACGGGCAAGAGCTTCACCAAGTCGCTGCGGCGGCTGCTCCGCGGGCTGGCCCGGGGGCGCACGCAGATCCTGCTGTCCGCCGGCGAGCGGCAGAGCCGCGAGTTGATGACCAAGGTGGCGATGCACTGCAAGGCGTTGAACATCGCCTGCCGGCAGCAGGGGGCGGCGGTGCTGGAGGGGACGCGGTATCAGCGGCTGACCATCGAGCTGCCCGGCGGCATTCGCGTGATCGGTTTGCCGGCCAACTCGATGACGGCGCGGGGGTTCACCGGCGACGTGCTGCTGGATGAGTTCGCCATGCATCGCGAGGACCGGGAGATCTGGGCGGCGATATTCCCCAGTGTGCTTCGCGGCGGCGGCGAGCTGGACGTGGCCTCCACGCCCAAGGGCGTCGGTAACCTCTTCGCGGAGCTGGGTGACAACCCGCGATTCGCCCGCTCGGTGGTGACGCTCGACGACGCCATCGCGGCCGGGCTGAACGTCGACGCGGAGGCGATGCGGGCGTCGA
>CAYVVX010000222.1:0-6962 GCA_964455315.1 uncultured Planctomycetales bacterium
CCACGCGCAGGTTCAACGGCGGGGATTGGCCGTGGTTGGGCCCGGCGATGTCGTCGAAGTCGGCGGCGTCGGCCTGGAGGATCAGGCGGTCGCCTTCCTTGAAGCCGTGGGTCGCCACCGGCCAGGGGAGCGTGGCGGTGAAGTTGCGGCTGTTGGGCTCGAAGCCCTCGACCGGCTCCTCCTTCGGTTCGGCGGGGGGTTCGTCGCCGCGGATCATGCGGCTGGTCATCATGGCCGAGGCGAGCCCGAAGTCGTCAACGTACTCCAGCTCGACGGGGAGAATCGCTTCGGGGGTGATCATGTCGCCGGCGCCCCGGACGCTCATCTTGATGCGCGGGGGCTTGTCCTCGAGCAGACGGACGGAGATGCGGACCGGGGACTGGCGGTCGGTGATGTTGCTGAAGCCGCGGTCATCGGTGAGGCGGAAGTGATAGGTGGAAGATCGCTGGGGCGCGTCGGCGGCGATCAGCTCGCCGTCGGGCGAGACCCGGGCCGGGCCCAGCTCGACCGGCCCGTCGGGATCCTCGCGGACCAGGATCGCGTCGACCACCGGCTTGTTGATGCGGACGGCGAATTCGACGCCGCTGCCCTTGAGGGCCTCGGCGACGGTGCCGGCCCGGAGGCTGTACTTCTCCATGCGGGTATAGGCGGGCGGGTCGACGGAGATGACCACGCCGGTGACCTGGGGGCGTTCGACCACCTCGATGGTGAACCACTCCCCGCGGGCGTCGCCGCCGGAAACGCGGCATTTCAGCGTCCGGTCGATCCGCTCGAAGGTGTGGGTGAAGCGCGGGCGCGCGGCGGCGGCGTTGTCGGGATCGGTGGCGGTGATGCCCAAGGCCGGCATCTGGGCCCGCCCGTTGACGCCCTCCGCGCGGAAGTCGATGAACACCTGGCGCGGCGGGCTGTAACCGGAGGGCACCAGGGCGGTCAGGGTCACGTCGTCGCCGCGGGCGACCAGCATGCGGTTGTCGGTCAGGCCTTCGACGAGGAGGCGGTTGCGCTGCGGCCACTGGACCTCGCGGAGCAGCACGTTGCGCTGGAACCAGAGCGACATGGTGCCGCTGGCACCGGCGCCCAGCAGGGTCAGCGCGGCCAGGCAGGCCAGCGAGACGGCTCCCCGGCGGCGAATCCGATCCGCGGCGAGGGCCTGCCGGAAGGGCAGGTCGGCGGCCTGGCGCGTCGCCTGCCGCACGATCAGGTCCATCATCACCGGGGAGCGGGGCGCCGCGTCGGTGGAGACAGGGACGGTGGCGAATTCGACGGCACTGACCAGGCGGCTGCGCAGCTCGGGAAAGCGCCGCTCGACCAGCATGGCCAGTTGGGAGGCTTCCAGCGGCACACGGAGCGGGCGAAGCATGAAGTACCAGGCGATGGCGCCGATCACGATCAGCAGGCTGAGGAGCTGCACCGCGCGCATGTCCTGAGCCAGCCAGAAGGACGAGTCGATGGCCAGGGTGATGAGCACGGCCAGCAGCACCGCCGCGCTGACCCAGGCCATGCCGTCCACGGCGACATACCAGCGCAGCCGCCGGCCGAGGCCCCGCAGGCGGGTCATGATCGACTGCTCGAACTCACGCCTTGTCTGTTCGTTGACCATGCGGTGTTTCGCTGTCATGCCGGGGCCCTTCGGCCCGGGCGGCTCCATCAGATCTCGTGGCACGGGATTCCAGCCCGTGCCGCACCGGCTGCCAGCCGATACCTCAGATCCTGTTCACCGGGACTACAGCAGCCGGGCCCGCTTGCGCCCGGCCCACTCGAGGCCGAGCAGCACAACCAGCAGCACCAGCGTCCACCAGTGATCCCACAGGGTGACCGGCTGTCCGTTGAGCACCAGGGTAACGCTCTGGTTGGGGATCAACGCCGCAAGCTGGTCCAGCTCATCGATGCCCAGGTACCTGCCGCCGGCCGACTGGGTGGCCAGGGTCTCCAGCGAGGCCCGGTCCAGCTCAGTGCGGCGGTATTCCAGGTCGCTCTGTCCGACGCGCAGTTCGGTCCGCAGGGTCACCGGGGGCGAGCCGGCGTCGCCGGGCAGGCTCACCTGCACGCCGTAGACGCCCATCCGCGCGGGGACGAACTGCCCGCGGTACCAGCCGGTGCCGGGGCGGTTGGGATCCTTGCGCAGGATCAACTCGCGGTTGGGCTCGCCTTCGCGGGCGATGAAGGCCCTGGTTTCGCTGTCGGTCATGGGCTCGAAACGCGGGTCGAGCAGGCGGGCCTCGACCACCACCGACTCTCCTACGTTGTACTCCTCGCGCTCGACCTGGATGAGCCCGCGCTTCTGCCCGGAGAGCAGCTTGCCCTCGACCATGTGGCGGAGAAGCTGGATCCAGAAGCGGTTGAAGTAGGTATCGCCGTAGCGCCGCCAGCGCCAGGTGGTGTCGAAGCCGAGGTAGCCGGTGCGGCCGGCGCCGTAGAACTGCGTGGCCAGCAGAACGTGCCCGCCGTAGGAGTTGCGCATGCGCGGGTTGGAATGCCGCAGCAGGGCGGTGGCGACGGGCTTTTCCCGCCGGACCGGATAGTGCCAGTACACGCCGGGGAGCCGGGCCCAGATGGCGGCGTTTTCGCTCGCTTCGGCGGAGAGGCTCAGCACCGGATGAGACAGCACCGCCGGCGGCACGGCCAGCGGCCAGGCGGTGTTCTGGAAGTGGCCCATCTCGTTGATGAGCAGGTCGGCCTCGCCCGGCTCGAAGCTCACCGGGAGGATGTTCAACAGCCCGGTGATGTTGTCGTTGTGGGCGAACAGGGGGGTGTTCTTGCGCCCGGCGACGAAGAGCAGCCCGCTGCCGAACTCACCGACCATGTTCTCGATGAGGTTGTTCCAGGCGGGGTCGAAGTCGCCCGGCTGGGGGTCCATGAGGATGACGCAGTCGTAGACGAACAGCTCCTCGCGGGTGCGGGGGAAGTGGTCGATGACGGTGTTGCCCTCGCGGACGGCGTCCTCGTCGGCGGACTGGAGCCAGCAGCTCAGGTTGACGGTGGCGTCGCGTTCCAGCAGGCGGGTGAGGTAGCGGTAATCCCACCCGGGTCCGCCGGCGACGAGCAGGACGCGCATGCGGTTTTCGAGGGCCCGCACGGCGGCCTCGCGGGCGTTGTCGTCGGAGAGGGTTTCGCCATCCTGGAGAGGGATGCGGACGATCATGCGGACCTCGGCGGCCTCGCCGATCTGGCGGCTGAAGACCACCGGGGCGATCTGCCCGTCGGCACCGACGGTGACCTGTTTCGCGTCCACCGGGGTGGGCAGGTCGCTGCCCTGGCGCTGTTCGAGCAGCTCGACCGAGAAAGACTCACCGTCGAGTCCCTGGGCGCGAAGGTGGGCGGTGATCTTGAAGGGGTCTTTCACGAAGACGTTGGGCGGGGCCTCGACCGAGGAGATGGTCACGTTGCGCGGCGGCGAAGGATCGCCCACGCCGATCACGTGAATGGGGATCTTGCGACCGCGGGCGAACCGGCCGACCACGTCCGGCGGCTCGCCGCGGTTGAACCGCCCGTCGGAGAAAACCACCACGGCCGCGATCGGTGACTGGGGGTTGGCTTCGATCGCCTGGCGGACCGCCCGGCTGATGTCGGTGGCGGGTTCGTGGGTGGAAAGGATGCCATCCGGCAGGGCGGCCGCGACGCGGCTTCGCCAGCCCGGCGCTGCAAGGGCAGGATCGTCATCGGCCGGGGCGGTGGAGGCCGGCCGGGAGGCGGCGGTGGTTTGCGACCCGAGGCCGCGCGGTTCGAGGGTGCCGAGGGTGTTGAGCTGCTCTCCGAAGTGATAGATGGCCACCGGGTTGGCGGCGGCGAGCTCGCGGAGGGTGTCGGCGTTGTCCCGGGTGAGGGTCGCGGCGAGTACCTCGGCGCGGGTCAGGGCGGCGGGATCGGCGGCGGCGTCCGGGGGCAGGGCCTTGAGGACGCGGTCGCGCTCCTCGGGATTGAGGTACCGGTCACGCATGCCCATGCTGGCCGAACCGTCCACCAGCACCAGGGTGCGGGCGTCGATGCGGCGGTGAATGTAGGTGGCCAGCACGGGCTCCAGCCAGATCGTCGCGATGGTCAGGATGACCAGGACGCGGAGACCGGCGAGGGTGAAGCGCAGGCGGGTCGAAGCGCCGGTCCGCTGCTCGCGATGATAGAAATGGAACACGGCGAGAATCAGCACCGCGGTGAGCACCACGAGCCCCACGGACGCCCAGCCGGAGGGCAGGCGGGCGAACTCGAGGCGTCGCTCCAGCGTGTCGGCGGCCAGAATAAGGGGCAGATTCAGCATGCGAAGACGTTCTCAACAATCATGGCGGGCCCAGCCCACCCTGCCAGAGGCGGTCAGCCCGCCACTCATCACTCCCTAGCCTCGCGCCGCCTGCGGCCAGTGCCACAGCGAACTGAGCCGCCGGTCGCTTCCGAACCACCAGGCCAGGGCCTGCTCCAGCATCAGCACCGCCACCAGCAGCAGCAGAATGGTCGGCCACAACTCGCGGCGGGCCTGGACTTCCTGGCCGCCGCTGAAGCTTTCCGCGCGGACGTACTCGACGGGCAGGTCGGGCATGGTGGCCAGCAGCGAGGCCCGGTCCATGCGGCGAAGATCGCTCTCGCGCGGATCGAGGGTCACCGCGGCCAGCAGCATGGTCGGCGCTCCGGTGGTCTCGGTCAGTTCGAAACGGTAGATCCCGGGCAGGCGGGTCTGCCGCCAGGTGAGGACGGGCAGCCCGGTGTCGGGGTCAGGCTGGGCATCGAGCCGCACCGCGGGGTCGTCGGGATAGGCCGGTGTCCGCAGTACCGCCTGAGGATGGTACCGAGAGGGGTCGAGGCGCAAGGCCAGCGGCTCGCCCGCGTTGACCGGGTCGCCGTTTTCGGTCCGCCTGGCCAGGTGCTGGACGAGTTCCATGGTCAGCACCAGGTAGACGGGATGGTCGGCGAAGTTGTTCCACTCCTTGTCGGCGCTGGAGGTGACCAGCGCGACCTTGCCGGAGCCGAAGTTACGTTCCACGATGGCGGGATGACGCTCGGCGTCGCCGAAGGAGAGCAGCACCGCCGCGGGGGCCTCGCCGCCCGGCTGGGTGGCGGGCGCCGGCAACGCGGCCGGGGCGGTGGCGGCGTTCGCCCCGGTCGTGCCGAACGGCGTGCAGGCGAAGAACTCCCAGGCGAAGAGGCCGGCCAGCAGCGCCGGGTCCACCTCGGCGAAGCGGCGCATGGCCGGATGGGTGGCATTCACGGCGTCGATCGGGACGGCCGAGTTCTCCGGGGCGGTGATCCGCTCCCGGAGCTCACCGGGCAGCAAGCCCTTGCCGTCGCGGAAGAGGATGCGGTTGTACAGCTCCGGATCGACCTGGTCGCCCAGGAAGAACATGACCCCGCCGCCGCCGGCGGCGTACTCTTCGAGGCGATCGGCGACCATCTCGCTGACCCGGTAGACGTTGGCGAGGATGACCACGTGGAAGGGGGCGAGGACGGCCTGTTCGAGCTCGTTCTCGTCGAGGATGGTGACCTCGTTGCCGCTGAACTGGGGGCCCTCGGGACGGAGGGCGACGGAGAGGAGAAAGGCTTCATCCTGGTAGAGGTCGGAAGAGGGTTCGCCGTTGATGATGAGGATGCGCAGGGCCCGGGCGACCTGGTCGGCGCGGGTGCGGACATCGTCGGCGGCGAGCCCGTCGGGGGGCAGTTCGACCAGCAGGCTCTCGGAGCCCTCCGCGGCGTAGGTCACTTCCACGGGCAGTTCGACGCTCTCGCCGGTGGGGATCTCGGGCACGCCGACGGCCGGCTGGGCGGCGTCGCCGAGGTAGACCTTGAGCGTGCCCGGGGCACTGGTCCGCGAGCCGATTTTGGTGATCCGCACCAGGTAGCGGGCGACGACGCCGCGGACGGCCTGGGCCTGCTGCGGCTCGATGGCGGTGACGGCGAGATTCTGCGGGCCGTCCTGCCCCGCGTCGATCAGGACCAGGCTCAGCGAGCGGTCCTTGTCCGCGCCGGCCCAGGCGGCCAGGGTCGCGGCGGGAGAGCCTTTCGAGGCGGTGTCGGCGGGCTTGCCGCCCGCGAGATTTGACGCGGGGGGGCGGTCGCCTTCGGCGTTGCCGCCGGCGGACTGCCAGTCGACGCGCTGGAAGTCGCTGACCACGTAGACGACGCTGTTGACCAGTCCCTCGCGGGACTCCAGCATGCGCCGGACGGAGGTCATGGACTCGCGCAGGCGCCCCGCCTGGTAGGAAGGGGCGAGCCCGTCGAGCACGCCGCGCAGCGACTGGCGGTCCATGGTGCCCGCGGCGGGGGCGGTCCAGACGGGCTGCTCCGGCCGGGAGGTGAGCACGATGCTGACCGCGTCGCCGGGCGATTCGTCGGCGACCCAGTGGAGAAGCTGATCGACCGCGGCGACCGCGGAGGCGAACACGGTGCCGGCGCCGGATCGGTTCATGTCGGCGGTGGCGGCGGCCGGCGGGAGCCCGGCTTCCTGCGAGGCTCGCAGGCCCATGCTGAAGGAGTCGTCGAGGACGATGATGCGCTCGGTCCGGCCGGAGGAACCCAGCACGGCCGCGAGGGCTTCGGGGCGGAGGAACATGCGGGCCAGCATGAGCCCGATGAGGAACATGGCGAGGCAGCGGAGGGCCAGCAGGATGAGTTCCTCGATGCGGACGCGGCGGCGGTTGCGGCGCTGGGCTTCCATGAGGAAATCGGTCGCGGCCCAGCCGACCCGGCGAAAGCGGCGCTTGCTGAACAGGTGGATCAGAATGGGTACCGACGCGGCAGCGCCACCCGCGTAGAGCAGGAGGGGCGAAACCAAGGCGGCGAGAATGGGACCTGTGACCATGAACTACCCTGCTACAGCGGCCTTCGGGACGATCCGAACGGCGCGGCTTTCTCACTTCTCACTTCCAACCGCTCACCTCATCGCGCCGTCTGATGCATCCTGGCCGCCAGGAACGTCGCCAGCCCGGCGTCGAGCGGGTCGCGGGTGGAGAGCAGGCGGTAGTCGATGCGATGATTCACGC
>CAYVVX010000222.1:6972-7894 GCA_964455315.1 uncultured Planctomycetales bacterium
CTGACGAAGTTCTGGACGATCTCGAGGTAGCTGGCCCGCAGCGACTGCGGATCGGTGAGCACCTGGACATCCGGGTGTTCGAGCCCCTCGAAGAGCGTGTTGTCGGTAAAGGGGAAGTTCAACTCGTCGTGGTCGAGCACGTGCAGGACGATGACGTCGTGCCGGGTGTAGCGCAGGCGCTGGAGTCCCTCGATGACGGAGTCCACGTCGGTGAGCAGGTCGCTGATCAGGATGATCAGCCCGCGCTGGCGGACGTGCTCGGCGACCTGGGAGAGCATCATCTTCATGTTGGTGGTGTGCGCGGGGGCGTTGCGCTCGATGAGCTCGATCAGGCTGCGGAGCTGGACGCTGCTGGAGGTCGGCGGAATCTGCTCGCGGATGGCGTGGTCGAACATGACCAGCCCGCAGGCGTCCTGCTGGTGGATGAGCAGGTAGACCAGCGACGCGGCCAGGGTGCAGGCGTAGTCGTACTTGGTCATTCGCCCGCGCTTCCCGTCGCCGCGGTCGCCGGTGGCGTGGATGGCGTCCTCCTGGGGGTAGGCCATGGAACGCGAGCAGTCCAGCAGGATGTGGGTGCGAAGGTTGGTCTCCTCCTCGTACTGCTTGATGTAGAAACGGTCACCGCGGGCGTACAGCCGCCAGTCGATATGGCGGATGTCGTCGCCGGGCACGTACTCGCGGTGGGAGGCGAACTCCACCGAGAACCCCTGGTAGGGGCTCTTGTGCATGCCGGAGATGAAACCCTCGACCACCATCCGCGCGCGAAGTTCCAGGCGCGAGATCTTGGCGAGAACTTCAGGATCCAAGTACTTTCTGTAGTCGGGCATCCTGACTCAGCGCCGACTCGTTGGCCGGCGTCCTTTCCAGCAACTCTTCGATAATCCGGTCGCTGGTGTAGCCTTCCGCCTCGGCGGAGAAGTTG
>CAYVVX010000223.1:0-1072 GCA_964455315.1 uncultured Planctomycetales bacterium
TGGGCCAGGGCGATGGCCAGGGCGGACTCGGTGACCGTGTCCATCGGCGCCGACAGCAAAGGCATGTTGATGCTGATGTTGCGGGTCAGGCGGCTGCTCACGTCGGCCACCCGGGGCACGACGCCGGAGCGGGCCGGGAGCAGGAGGACGTCGTCGAAGGTGATGCCTTCGCCCACGATCCTGTCTGCTGCGGGTGGGTTGGAAGCGGTGGATGCCGGGATGGAAGCGGTTCGCAGGGCCATGAAACTATATACCGGTGCGGCGGCGGCGGCGTCAAGGGTCCGATAAGCCGCGCGGTGCAGACCAGCCCCGCGAGCCCATCAGCGGCACCCGTTTGGCGTGGGAATCCGCGGTATCCGGCAGCGCCCCACCGACCGGCACGTCCACGCCACAGCCCGCGGAGTCGGCCCCGCGACCGCCCAGCCGCCTTCGCCTTGGCAGCCCGGCCCCGCACCGCTAACCTGCGGGTCGCTCGTACCATCCGTTCACGCGCATCATGGAGGCCGCCTCATGCCCCCCAACATCGAAGTCATCGCCGCCGACAACAACAAGTGCGGCGAAGGGCCCATCTGGGATCAGGCCCGGCAGCGCCTGCTCTGGACCGACATCGACGGCGGCTTGGTCTACAGCTTCGAGCCGTCTACCGGCAACAAGCAGATCATCAACCGCGGCATCCTGGTCGGCGCCATCGCCCTGGACACCAGCGGGCAGCTCGTCTTTGCCGCCCGCGACGGGCTGTACCTGTGCCGGGCGCCGGACGACTGCACCTTGCTGGCCCGCCAGTACGACGGCCTCCCCCTGGAGTTCAATGACGGCATCGCCGACCCGCAGGGGCGCTACTACGCCGGCACCATGCACTGGGGCGAGCAGGGCATGATCCGCCACGGGCGCCTCTACCTCATTCACACCGACGGTACCATCGAGCCGGTCGAGGAGGGCATCGAGCTCTCCAACGGCCTGGGCTTCTCACCCGACAACCGCACGCTCTACTTCACCGATTCGACCGCCCGGAACATCTATGCCTACGACGTGAACCCCATCAGCGGGCACCTGTCCAATCGCCGCACGCTGG
>CAYVVX010000223.1:1082-2836 GCA_964455315.1 uncultured Planctomycetales bacterium
CACGCTGGTCACCATCCCCGATGACGAGGGCATCCCCGACGGCATGACCGTCGACGCCGAAGGGTACCTCTGGTCCGCCCAGTGGTACGGCGCCCAGGTGGTCCGCTACGATCCGCAGGGCAAGGTCGAGCGCCGCCTCGCCATGCCCATCCAGCAGCCGTCCTGCTGTGCGTTCGGCGGGCCGGAGATGGACGAGCTGTACATCACCTCGGCGTCGGTCGGCTGGCCCAGCAAATACGCTCCGCCCAGCTACGACCCGCACGCCTCCAACATCGGCGGCTCCCTCTACCGCGTCCGCGTGGGCATCGTCGGCAAGCCCGAGCACCGCACCGACCTCAGCCGGGCGGCGAAATCGCCGGATGCATGACCAGCCAGGTGTAGCGTCCGGCCGGCAGATGTAGCGACCGGCCCCCGTGCCGGCCGTTTCGCGTGGAATGCCCCCACCCCGTTGCCCGTCTCCGCGCGGAACGTACGCGGGAACTGCCCTGTGAACCATGCCCGCTCAACCGCCGCGCCGGCCATCCCGACCCGCCGCGGCCTGGCGGCTCCTGTCCCTCACCGCCGGTCGTCCCGCAACCTTCCCGCCCGGTCGTACGTCCACAACACCCCGCGCCCGTCGTCGGCCGCCCCCATCTGGGCCACCAGCGCACCATCCGCGTTCATCGTGTAGACCACGCCGCCCCCTTCGCGGGTCAGGGCCATCGCGGCGACCACCTTCCCCTGCGCATCCACCACCTCGAACCGCCCGGCCTGCACCACCGTGGGCGCCGCCGCCCGCTGCGTGGCTGCCGCCACCTGGTCCGTGAGCTCGATCACCGGAACCGCCTCCCATCCCGCGTCCCCCTCGACCTTCAACCCGGTCACGCCGGCCACCAGGCCAAGGCCCAGGCACGCTCCGAAGGCCCATTTGAGTTGACGGTTCTGACGCTCCAGCCGGGCCAGGCGCTGTTCGATCGACATGGTCATCCTCCCGTAAAGTGACGGCGCAGTGCTCCCTACGACAGGCAGCCCGCATCCCTGTAGATACCGCTCGCTGCCGGTCTGTTCCATACTTTTTCGGAGCCAGCCGAAATGTTGCCCACCCGATGCCCCCCCGGCCCCGCGCCGGCCGTTTTGGGCGTAGCGCCTCAACCCGCTTCGCCCGGAGGGCGATGGATCGTTGCCAGGCGGTGAAGGTCGCCAACGGCAACCGCAGGAAACCGGTACCCTCAACAGGCTTCGCCCCGGCAGGGGCGACGGACGCGCACAACAGGCTGCGCGGCATCGCAAGCCGGATGAGGCCCGGGAGCGCCGAAAGGAGGCCCGGGCGGCGGCCAGGAATATCCTTGCCGCGGGAATGCCGGAAGGCGACAATGACCATCAGCCGGTGAAACGGAAGCGGGCACTGGAGGCGTCAACCCGCCAGGGATAGCCGGCGGGGTGTCAAGGGCTATGCCGTGAATAGTCCCCTGATCTTCTCGTGGAGTTCGCCGAGCGTTTCGGCATCGAGACTTCCGAGCCGCCGGACGAAAAGCTGCCGCGAAACGGTCGCTGGCTTCGTCCACTTCACGAACGATCCGTGCTTGAGCCCGGCCTGCCGGAAGCATCGGTGATTCGCCGGGATAGGGTAGTCGTGCTTTTCCCCACGGTCGATGGAACTGACCGGAACGAAGATGACATCGTCCCCTGTGTTGAAGGAATCACCGGAGACGATAATTGCGGGACGAACCTTGGAGCCGCTATTGTCCGTGAACGGATACTGAACCAGCATCACG
>CAYVVX010000223.1:2846-7890 GCA_964455315.1 uncultured Planctomycetales bacterium
ACGCACTTCATTCAGACTCCCCGTCGTCCATCGTGTACACGTCTTCAGCAGGGTCATCCCAGAAACCGAAGGAACCACCTAGCTCGATAAGGGCGTGCCGCTGCCCCTGCGTCGGATCACATGGAGCCGAAACCTCGAAGGTCTTGCTCTTGACGGTAATTGTCTCCTCAGAGTCAATGCACCGTTGCGGTATGTCGATGAGCTTGAAGCCTTCCATTGAGATCACCTCAGGAATCCGACTGGACAAGATAGAATGGCCTTTGCACCAGGATCACACCATCCGCCATCAGCTCAACGTGGTACTTGCCGGCAGCGGGAAACTTCAGGTTGTTAAGCCCAATGCTGAAATCGCAAATCGTCAGGGGAGTCACGTTCTCCGGAACTGGCGTTTCGACGTTCGCGACTTCTTCGTCCGACTCAGAGTTGACGATTCTCAGTGTCAGGCGGTTGCCCTTTCTGACCGATGTAACGGACGCGAACGCGTAGCACCGCCGGTGGGTCGCTGGGAACCTTGCCGCGCTGATATTGCTGAACACGCCGACAAGTGCGGTCTTTCCGGTTGAAGCATCGGTATAGATGCTGTCGCAGATCACCAGCGATATCCCGGTCGGAGCCGTCGGCACGTCAAGAGTCTCCATCCCAGATCCCCTCTTGAACTATAGCGAGCACCATCGGCCGCCGCAAAGCATCACATCGCCAATTCAGCGACGCTTTAGATGCCCGATAATCCGCTCGCCTGCCCACGGCCACGCCGAAAGGAGGCCCGGGCGGCGGCCAGGAATCTCCTTGCCGCGGGAATGCCGGAAGGCGACAATGACCATCAGCCGGTGAGACGGAAGCAGGCCCTGGAGGCGTCCAGCCCGCCAGGGATAGCCGGCCGGGTGTGCGACGAATGGTCCCGGGGTGGGCACCATGCCGCCCCCCACCCCCACCATTCAGAGCATTCCCCCATGCCTCCCCAGACGCACGCTCCGACGGCGGAATTGTATGTAAGGCGCGTGGCCGTACCCTCCAATTCAGGCTGAACCAGTACACCGCCCATTCATGGCGTTGCGGTGAGCCGCTTGCCCCTGCAGAACGACCCGGCCACCGAAATCCAGAACTTGACTCGCAAATTAGTGCTCAAACCGGGAGTGAGTCTCCTATAATCTACTCGGGCCTCCTGCGATCAAGTACAATCTATGGAGGAATGGACATGGCCGGGCGACTGTCAAGTCATGGACTCTTCGGATTGTTGGTGCTTGCCGCGGTGGCTCCTACAGCCTTGGGGCAATGCGCCTGGTGGGACGGGTTCAGAACGCTGCCATCGAGCAAGGGGCTCAGCGGTAACGTCTATGCCATGGCGGTCTGGGATTCAGACGGTGCTGGCCCGAATCCTCCCGCGCTCTATGTCGGCGGGAGCTTCACCACCGCGGGGACGCTGACTGTTAACTCCATCGCCAAGTGGGATGGCACCAATTGGTCGGCTCTGGGAGCAGGTATTCCCCTCACTGGCGGCTACGGGGAAGTGCGCGCCATGACGGTGTGGGATGACGGCTCGGGGCCGGCGCTGTACGTTGGCGGCCAGTTCAAGTTCGCCGGCGGGGTGGTCGCCAACTCCATCGCCAAGTGGAACGGCACAGCCTGGTCGGCGTTGGGCGCTGGCGTCAGGGAACTCGCCTCCGGCGTTCCCGGCTATGTCTACGCGTTGGCTGGCTACAAGGGCAAGTTGTACATCGGCGGATACTACTTCGGCGCGGGGCCCACCGACACCGGGCCGAGCCATCTGGGCTGTTGGAGCCCAGGGGGCGGATGGGAAACCCCGACACCGGCGGGCATCGACGGCGAGGTGCTGGGCTTGGCGGTGTTCGGCGGAAAACTGTACGCAATCGGCGGGATGCACTCGATCGGGTCGACCGCTACCGAACACATCGCCTCCTACGATGGGATGACCTGGTCGGGTGTGGGCGGTGGCCTTACGGGAGGTGGGGGTGAGGCCTTGGCGGTGTGCGACGATGGTACGGGCGTGGCCCTTTACGCGGGCGGGCATTTCACCGCTGCGGGGGGAACTCCGGCGTCGTGCCTGGCCAGGTGGAACGGCGTGGGGTGGTCATCGGTGGGTGGGGGCATCAGCAACACCTCCGGACCAGCGCGTGTGTACGCCTTGACCGCCTACGACGACGGGACCGGGCCGGGTCTGGTAGTGGGCGGCTTTTTCAACAAGGCGGGTACCATTTCCGCAACGTGTGTTGCCTACTATCAAAACGGGATTTGGTCGGGCATCGGTGGCGGTGCCGGTGACGCGGTCAAGGCCGCAACGGTGTTCGACGGCGACGGCGACGACCCCGATCCTGCCAACCTTTTCATCGGTGGACAGTTCAGCTACGTCGGCGTTTCCGGTGGAGCCATACTGGCCGAATCGAGCCACATCGCCCGTTGGTACGACCGCGACAGCGACGGTGACGGCATCCTCGACTGCTGGGAGACGTCAGGCAGGGGCATCGATATCGACCACGACGGCAAGCCTCCCTACGAGCTGGATCTGTACAGCCGGGGAGCTCGCGTGGATCACAAGGACATCTTCATCGAGGTCGATGCGATGAACGGTATTCCCGTGGACCCGCTTGCCATCGCGGACGTGGTCGCGATATTTGCGGATGCTCCCAAGGAGCTGGTGAATAATCCTGACGACATCAAAGGCGTCAATCTGCATATCGACCTGGGCACCATGGAGACGGACATCGACAGTAGACTGTGGACGGCCCTGGACGCCAACGGCTGGCCCATGTCGTTCGATCTCCAGAAGCAGAGACGCTTCGGCACCCCGGCCGAGCGAATGCTGCCCAAGGTGCTTGCCGCCAAGCGGCTGGTGTATCGCTATTGCATCTTTGCCCATTCTTACGGCGCTACCACGTCCAGCGGCCTGGCGGAGATCGGCAGCAACGACTTTTTCGTAACGCTCGGTGGGTGGCGCGTCTCCGGCGGCACCAAGGACCAGCAGGCCGGCACGTTCATGCATGAGCTCGGACATACCCTCGGCCTCTACCACGGCGGAGATCAGGACGAGAGCACCTCGCACCGCTACAACTTCAAGCCCAATTACCACAGCGTCATGAACTACACCTGGCAGGTGCCTGCGATTCTGCTGAGTGCTCCGCCCTTCACAGCTGAGGAGGTGGCATACGCCGCCAGTTGGGAACTGGATTACTCGCGCAAGGCCATGACCACGCTCGATGAGAATGGGAAGCTGAAGGAGCAGGGCGGGATCGGCGGAACTGACGCACACGCCACGCACACGGTTCCGATAGGGCCGCTTCCGTTCACCTATGTGCTCGAAGGTGGGGATGTCCACTGGAACGGCGACCCCGACTATGACGATATGAACGTCTCGCGCGACATCAACCTGCTCCCGAACTGCCCGGCTTCGCTGGACGTGTTGACGGGGTTTGTCGATTGGTCGAACCTGGACTACAACTTTCGCGACAGCGGCGACTTTTCCGATGGCGTCCACCAGTCGCTGCCGACTGATGAAATGACCGAGGAGATCCTCTTCAAGCTCGCTCGGCGCCCCGGCGGTTGCAACGTCGATTTCGATCATGACCTGGACAATGACGCCGATGACATCGCCATTTTCCAGGCGTGTGCGACGGGGCCGGGGATTCCCTATGATCCGAACAACTTGCCCGCCGGTTGCACACTTCAGCCCGATTCCGAAGGTACAATCCGCGCCGACATCGATCGTGACGGCGATGTCGATCAGACCGATTTCGGTGTGCTCCAGGCGTGCCTGACCGGGTCCGGGGTCTGATCCGCACCGCTATCCGACGGGCGGGTGTCGCGCCCGGTTTTCAGCTCATGTGGGTTGCCTGGTTTTTCAGCCGGTCTTCTGCATTGTTACAGCCTGGCTGCCCGTTGGAAGGCCGAGGCCCGCTGGTGGCGAGGTGGAAACGGGGACGCAGCTAATTTGCGAGCACACCCGTCCACCACCTCCCTCAGTCACATCTCGATCACCACGAGAAGCAATCAGCGCCTGCGGATCACGCCGACAGACGCAGACGGGCCTTCCCGGCATGCTCCATCCGCGCTCATCAGCGTCATCCGCGGGCAGTTCCGCTTCCCGTTGCTCCTGACCTGCTGCCCCGGTAAGGCCGCCCCAGGGGAAGCAAGGGAACCGCCGATTCTCTTTTCATGGACCGACGCCCCCGCCACGCGATTGTCCCTGGCCAGGCATCGAATACCGGCACGGCAACGCCGGCCGCCGATCCCCATCAAACCGCGCCCGGTCTCTCCGCTCCATCCCGCCGGAATCTCCCCAGCCCCTGCCCATCACCGCCTCAACTGGACTCATGAACCAGCTGCGTCCCCGTTGCAACCCTCTACTTTCACCCCTTTGGGAACTGTCATACTCATTGAGAAGTGGATTTTTTTGACATCCGCGCCCGCCTGGGCCTCCCCCAAAGCAATGCCATTCCAACACTAAGCAAGAACGCGAGCGATGCTGGTTCCGGGACGGCGCGGATGTTATCAACGCCGAATGCGCCGATGACCGGAGTCCCACCCACATCTGCCAGATTCACCTGATGGACGAACCTGATTATTCCGACGTCATGTAGCGCGAGAGTTGAGTCAGGTGTGAGGTCGCTTGGTGAGATTTGAAATCGCACACGATGCCAGAGTCCGTCGGGTTCGAGGACGAAGGGAAGGCTCGATACGAAGGCTGTGGCAGAAGGCGTCCCTAAGGAAAAGCGGAAACGGATGCTGAGACTTGAGGCGCCCAAATTGACGAGATCGGCTTCAATCGCGTTCACGCCGGCCGCCAAGTAGTCCCCGCCCCAGACAACCACCGGCCGCTGGTAGACTTGGAGGTAGTAGGGAAATGATGACGTTGCTACTCGCAGGTAGGTGTCTCCTGCACCATCGGGGCCACCATCGCTCACCAGCAAGGACGCCGGAGAGCCAGCCCATCCCGCAGATCCGTTCTCGAAGGTCTCAGTTTGCCCAAGCGTGATTGCCCGGGCGGGAACTGGAAACAGGATCAGGAAGGCCAGAAGCCCGGTGCCCATCG
>CAYVVX010000224.1:0-7888 GCA_964455315.1 uncultured Planctomycetales bacterium
CCGGCCCCCAGGAGCAGGCCGATCAGCGCGTCCACGCCCTGTTGACGGGCGATCTGAACCCCGGTCATGCCTCCGGCCGCGACGAAGCTCAGAACGACCACGACCCGCAGGACCTTGGCGCCCCAGAAGGCCAGCAAAAACCCCACGCCGCCGAGTACAGCGCCGGCTATCGTTCCATTCGGCATCCGCTCCGGGGGGACATGAAAACGAACTACGTCAAACACCCCGGAAATCGTTGCGGCAATGTCGTTTATTCGGTCCATGGGGCACCCGGCCTGCGCTTGAACGGTGGCTGCGGCGGTCGCCTATTGTAAGACCGGCCAGGGCATGAGCCAAGTCCTCAGGGGACCAGCCCGCGCGCTGACTGGGCCGACGCCATCGGTGCGTCGAACGATGCCATCACTCCGCTCAAGGTGCTCACGTCCAGATACTTGCCGGGCAGCGGCTTGCCCTGAGCCAGCAGCAACCCGATATTGCGCAGCTTGTCCTCAACGGCAAGCTCTTCGACCTCCTCGCCGATCGCCGATCCCCAGTAGAAGCCGCTGGGCGGATCGCCGGGCAGCCGAAGCTTGTCGACCGCGATGTGGGGCCTGAACCGGTCGCGGCGTCCCCGGAAGTTGCTCACGTCGATGGATTGCAGACGGGGGGCAAAACCCTGCTCGCTCAGGACCGTCGCCAGCCGGATCGCCTCGACCGCGTCCGGCGAGGTGTCCCGGGAGAAGCACGCGCCCACGGTGGGAAGATCCCCGGTGATGCCCCGGATCACCAACCACCAGCCGCAGGTCTCGCTGGTGACCTCGGGATAGTCGCCAGGCAGGCGGTACCCCTCGCGATCCACGGCCACGTAGAACCCATCGCTGGAAACCATTGCGATCGGGCGCCGGTAGGCGCAGTCGACACGAACGTAACGCACCGGCGAGGCGTCCTCGGACCCGGTACCCGGACCGTCCGATGGCGCGGTTCCGACCTCCTGCCAGACGCGATTCACGGCGGAGACCCAGCCGCTGGCCATGAGCTGGCGATGAACCTGCCGCATCAGCTCGCCATCGGACCAGGGGGCGTCATCCGGCAGCGTCACCGCGCTGAGGATACGCGGGGCCCAGTCCTCGCGCACCACCCACTCGGGCGGGTCGTGCAGCACCAGGCGCAGCGGCGGGTGAAACTCAGGTCGCTCACCCAGCCGGTCATTGAGCAGCTCCAGCCCGTAGACGGCGCCCATGCCCAGTACCGCCAGCACCAGCGCGGCGAACAGCGTCCCGCCCAGGCGCAGGCTTCCGCGAAGCGCGCCGGCAACGCGCATGGCCGAGCGCAGTTCGTCGAACAGCCCGCCGGACGTTTCGTCCGCGGCTTCGCTCTTCCGTGTACCCTTCTTTCTGCGGCGTCGTCTGCTCACCGGAGCTGCCCCCCGGCCGACCGGCTCATGGCCAGTTCGACGATCCGCCCGCAGAGCCGGGGGAAATCGTAACCGGCCCGGGCGGCGGCCTTGGGCAGCAGGGAATGGTCGGTGAAGCCGGGGATGGTGTTGACCTCCAGGGCGTAGGGCTCGCCGGTGCGGGTGTCGACCATCCAGTCGACCCGCGAGAAGTCGCGGCAGCCCAGCGATTGATGGGCCCGCAGGCTCAACCCGCGGATTTCCGCCAGGGTCGCCGGCGGCAGGTCGATCTCGAAGAGGTATTGCGTGGTATCAACCAGGTACTTGGCTTCGTAGTTGTAGAACTCGCAGGCCGTGCGGATCTGGATCGGCGGCAGCACCTCCTCACCCAGCACACCAACGGTCAGCTCGGGACCGGCGATGAACTTCTCGATGAGGCACCGCCCGTAGCGGTCGATCGCCGCGGTGAGCGCGGGGCGGAGATCCTCCTGCTGGCGGATGATCCGGCAGCCGACGCTGCTGCCCTCGCAGACCGGCTTGATTACCGCCGGCGCCGTCCACTGGGCGCAGATGCGCTCCAGGCGATCGGGCGTGACCACGTCGAACGGGGGCGTCGGCACACGGTGTTCCACGAAGCGGCACTTGGCACTGAGCTTGTCCATGGCCAGCGCGGACGCGGCGGCGCCAGAACCGCAGTAGGTGAGACCCCGCTGGTCGAGGATGCGCTGAAGCTGGCCGTCCTCGCCGAAGGTGCCGTGCAGGGCGATGAAGATCATGTCCGCGGGAATCTCGAGCGCGGCGAGGCTGGCCGGATCGATGTCGGACAGCGTCACCTCGTGCCCCAGCGATCGCAGCGCGCCCGCCACGGCCTGACCGCTCTTGAGACTGACCTCGCGCTCCGCGCTGGGCCCGCCGGAGAGCACGGTGATCTTCAGCAGCCGCTCGACGAGGCGGGCGTCCCGCGCACGCGGCAGGCCGTGGTCAGCCAGTCGGGTCATGATCGAAACTCCCTTATGCTTCCAGCACCGGTTCCACCGGCACGGTTTACAACATTCTGCTGTCGCCGCTCGCGGCAGGCGAGCCGGCCTTACGCGGCCTGCTCCGCCTCGGGCGGGCACTGCCGGCCCCACACCTGGACTTCCAGCTCCAGCAGCGTACCGAACCGCTCGCGCACCTCACGGCGGATGCGCTCGATGAGCGTCATCACGTCGGTGGCCGACGCGCCGGCATCCGCGACGATGAAGTTGGCGTGGTGCTCGGACACGAACGCACCGCCCGCGCGGGCGCCCTTGAGCCCGGCCTGATCGATCAGCCGCCCGGCGCTGTCGCCCGGCGGATTCTTGAACACGCAGCCGGCACTGCGGCACTTGAGCGGTTGTGAACTGGTCTTGTAGGCCCAGATCTGGCGGTAATCGGTCTGTACGCTGGCCGCATCGTCGCGGTGCAGCCGGAACGTCGCGGCGCAGACCACCGCGCCTGCCAGGCGGGTGTGCCGGTAGGCGAACCCGACCTGGGCCGGCGTCAGGGTCCGCAACACGCCGTCGGGCGTCACCACGGTGACCTCGTGAACCAGGTCGGCGACACAGCCGAACTTTCCGCCGGCGTTCATGCGGATGATTCCGCCGACCGTGCCGGGGATGCCGGCCAGCACCTCGAGACCGCGCAGCCCGCGCTTGACCGTGGCCCAGGAGAGCCTGGCCATGTCCGCGCCGCCGCCGGCCGAAACCAGCACCTCGTCGGAAGACCCCTCATCGCCGAAGGTCACGGTCCTGAACTCCGGCGCGTCCAGCCGGGTCACCACCGCGTCCACGCCCCCGTCGTCCACCAGCAGGTTGGCCCCCAGCCCCAGCATCAGATGATCCAGGCGATGGTCGCGGCAGCGTCGGATGATCTCGGCGAGCTCGACCGGCGAGCGCGGACGGGCGAACCATCGCGCGGGACCGCCCATGTTGAACCAGGTGTGCCTGGCCAGCGGCTCACGCTCGATCAGGATCGCATCCAGCCCGTCGCCAAAACCCATCGAAGCCCCTCGCTCCTTCCAATCCCGTTCAGTTCGCCGCCGCCGTTCGTGCCGACCATCATGCCTCGCGCGTGCGGCGCAGGCAAGCCAGCAGACTGTCGGCCACCCGGTGCACGTCCCCGGCGCCCATGGTCACGACCAGGTCGCCGGGCTCCACCTCGTTGCACAGCTGTGCGACGATGGCATCGAAGCTGTTCTCGAACCGGGCGTCGCCGCCGACGGCATGAATCCGCTCGACCAGGGCCTGGGAGTTGATCAGCTCGCGTTCCGACTCGCTGTCGCGGACGAAGTAGATCTCCGGCAGGATGACCACGTCCGCGGAGCCGAAGCTGCGGGCGAAGTCGTTGAGCAGGAACCGCGTCCGCGAATGCTGGTGCGGCTGGAAGACCACGAACATCTTCCGCGGGTTGTAGTATTCCCGCGCCGCCCGCAGGGTCACCTGGATTTCGGTCGGATGATGCCCGTAGTCGTCGACCACGCTGACCCCGTCCACCTTGCCGTGGAAGGTCAGTCGTCGCCGGGCCCCGGTGAACTCGCCCAGTGCTGCGGCGATCCGCTCCGGGGCGATGCCGCCGTGGATGCACAATGCCGTCGCCGCCGTCGCGTTGGCGACATGATGGCGACCGGGGATCATCAGCTTGATTTCGGTAACCGCCGCGCCGTCGCGGTGAACCACGAACCGGAAGCAGCCGTTCTCGCAATCCAGGATTTCCGCCCGCCAGGTCACGCCCTCTTCAAAGCCGAAGGTCTCGACCCGGGCGGTGATGCCCTCGGCGGCGCGCATGGCGTTGCGGTCCTCGCCGTTGACCACCAGGACGCCGTCGGCCGGAACCATCGCGGAGAAGGCGCGGAACGACTCGATGATCGCGTCGAGATCCTTGTAATAGTCGAGATGGTCCTCTTCGAGGTTGAGGATCGCGGAGAGCCTGGGGCGAAGGTTCAGGAAGGAGCGGTCGAACTCGCAGGCCTCGACGACGAAGTGCGGTCCGTCACCGACGCCCGAACCGCCACCCAACTGCTCGACGCCGGCGCCGATGACGAAGGAGGGGTCCGCCCCCGCCTCGCGGAGGACGAAGGCGACCATCGCCGTGGTTGTGCTCTTGCCGTGGGTGCCGGCGACGGCGATGCCCTGCTGGCCGGCCATGAGCAGCCCGAGAAGCTGCGAATACTTGACCACCCTGAGCCCGCGCCGGCGGGCGGCGATCAATTCCGGATTGTTGTCGGGGATGGCGGCGGAATGCACGACCATGTCGCACTCGGCGGGCAGGTTGTCCTCACACTGCCCCACGCGCACGTCCACGCCCAGGTCGCGCAGACGCAGCAGCGCGCCGGACTCGCTGCGGTCCGAGCCGGTCACCGACGCCCCGCGGCGAAGCAGCACCCCGGCGGCGCCGATCATCCCGCAGCCGCCGATGCCGATCATGTGCACCCGGCTGCCGATCGGCGACCAGGCCGTCTGCGGAGTGACCGCGGCTCCGTCGCGCTGCCCGTTGACCGGCGGAAGCGGCGGACCGACCTTGACGACGCTGCCTCTGAGGCGGCGCGTCCGTGCGCCATTCAACATCTGGTAATCCCTTTCGACGTGACAGTTCCCTCGCCGAGCGAAACCGCGCGTTCGCTGCGAACCTGACCGCTAGAGGCGATATGAGGCAGCAGGATACATCCGCCTGCCGTCTCGTCCCGCGACCGCTCCAGGTGAGCGTGGTGCGGCGCGCCCAATGCCAGGCCCGATCAGCCGCCGGCTCCGCGCCGAGCCGGGCTGGCAGCATTCTACCAACCAGCGGGAAGGATTCAAAAGGAGATTGCGCGAAAAACGAAACGCTGCGGCGATACGCGCCGCGCCGGCTCCGCCGCGCGCTGATATCGTGTGCTCCGCCACGCCGTTCGAGCGGAAACCCGCCCGTCGCGCCCCATGAACCCGGGCCGCTCGATGCTGATACTGATCTATCGGGAGAGCCTGTGAATTTCCTTGAAGGGCAGTCCGCGGAATGCGCGCACCGGGCAGGTTCACCCGACCCGGCGCAGAGCCGAACCCCCGGTGTGTGCCGGGCGCTCGCGATCCGCGGGCAAGTTCTCGCGCCCCGGCAGCGCGGCCGCCTCGCGCAGCAACCCGGCGATCTGCCCGGCCGCGTCGGGGCAGTCGAGCCCGACCACCGCGGCACCCATGCACCTCCGGCGGGCATCGTCACGCATCAGGTCAGACAGCACCAGACTCATCCGCCGCGCGTTGACGGCCCCGTCGCGGCTGTCGTCGATCAGTACCGCCGCACCCGCCTCCACCAGCACCTGCGCGTTGTGGGTCTGGTGGCGGTCGCGGTGAAACGGGTAGGGCAGCAGGATCGAGGCCCGCCCGGCCGCCTGGATCTCGGCCAGCGTCGACGCCCCGGCCCGGGAAACAATCAGGTCACACGCCGCCATCGCCTCCGGCATCCGATCGGTGAACGCCAGGACGGTGCCGCGCACCCCGGCGGCGGCATAGGCGTCGCGAACACGCCCGCGGTCGGCGGGCCCGCTGAGATGGAGCACCTGCCAGTCGCCGGCCGCCACCGTCGGGGCCAGGTGAATCATGGCCTCGTTGATGGTCCTGGCCCCCTGCGAGGCGCCGGTGACCAGCAACGTCGGGCGGTGGGGCTCAAGGTCAAATGACTGACGGCATTGGGCGACGAAACCCGCATCGCTGCGGCCCTGGTCGGCGGTCCGGCGAAACCCGGCACGTACCGGGCAGCCGGTCACCACCACCGGCGCCGCCGGAGGGAAGTGACCCACGGTCACCGGCCACTGGGCCAGGATGCCGCACAGGCCCGGCTTCATGGCCAGATGTTGATTGGCCCGTCCCGGCACCGCGTCCGGGTTCAACAGGAAAGTGCGAATACCCATCTTCAGCGCCGCAGCCACCGGCGGCCCGGAGGCGTACCCGCCCGCCCCGACCACGGCCGCGGGCCGGTGACGCTCGAACGCCCGCCGGCACATCGACACCGATTCCCGCCAGCGGAGCAGGAACCGCGGCCACTGCCAGGGCTTCGATGGAAACGGCAGCACCGGCAACGGACGGGCGTCGATCCCGGCGGCGCCGAGAATCTCCCCGTCGATCGGGCGGCCGGTGCAGAAGAAGCTCACATCGAGCGGCCGGCCGTCGCCCCGGAGCGCCTCGACCACCGCCAGCGCGGGGAACAGGTGTCCGCCGGTTCCTCCGCCGGCGAAGACAAACCACGGCGCCGCTTCCTCACCCGACACGCGTGCGTCTTTCGCGCCGGTCATGCCGCCTCCACGCGCGGCGAACGCCGCGGAATGTTGGCCAGCACGCCGACCATCGCTCCCAGGCAGAGGGCCCCGGTTCCGCCGGCCGATACCAGCGGGAGGGCGATGCCCTTGGTGGGAACGGAGACCGTCACCACCGCGATGTTCATGGCCGCCTGCAACCCGATGGTCATGGCGATGCCGAAAGCGATGAGCCGCCCCGCCGGGTCGCCGCAGTCGCGGACGATCTTCAAGCCGTTCCAGACGAAGACGATGAACAGCCCCGCCACGGCGATGCCGCCGATGACGCCAAGTTCCTCGCAGATGACCGCGAAGATGAAGTCCGACCGGGCCTCCGGCAGGTAGCCCTTGGTGAAGCCGGCACCCAGGCCCTTGCCCCACCAACCGCCGGTGGCAATGGTGCACAGCGACATGATCGCCTGGTAGCCCTTGTTCTCCGGGTCGGCCCAGATGTTCATGAACGTGGTCAGCCGGTCCATGCGGTGGGCCCGGCTCATCAGCAGGTAGCCGAAGATCGGCACGGCCGGGAGGATGGGCAGCAGCAGGTGGTGCCAGCGGGCACCGGCGATGAGCATCATGAGTCCGCCCACGCAGGCGACCAGCGCGGCGGTGCCGAAGTCCTCCAGGCCGACCACGACCACGCAGATGCCCAGCATGATCGACGCGGGCATGAAGCCGGACCAGAAGGAGCGCACCAGCGGCTCAGTCGCCTGATCACCGGGAACGCGCCGCCGCCTCGCCAGCCAGGCACCCATGAGCAGCGGCATGGCCAGCTTGACCAGCTCGGAAGGCTGAAACTGCACCGGGCCGAGCCGGATCCAGCGGCGGGCGTTGTTGATCTCGAGACCGATGCCGGGCACGAAGACCAGTCCGCAGGCCACCAGGGCCACCCCCATCAGGACCAGCGCCGGCAGACCCCCGCCCAGGGTCCACAGCCGGTAGGGCACCAGGGTCATCACCAGCATCGCCGCCAGGGCGCCGCCGACGTAGATCAACTGGCGGCTGGCCAGCCGCCAGAAGCCCCAGCCGCTCAGGGCGTCCTCCACCGGAACCGCCGCCGAAGCGGAGAAGGTCATCAGCGCGCCGATGCCCATCAGGGCCGCGGCGACGGTCACGATCGCCACCGACCGGGCCCGGCCGGTGGTCCAGCCCGTGACCAGGTCCGGCAGCGCGGTCGCGCCCGCCCGGCGCACATCGAACTCCATTCCTGCCGCCTGGCTCATGCGTCACCTCCTTGT
>CAYVVX010000225.1:0-4475 GCA_964455315.1 uncultured Planctomycetales bacterium
GATTCTTCCAAGGCGCCCGCATCTACCGTGCCGAGGCGGACCTCAGCATCGACGTCCGGGCACACACGACCGTCGGGGGCACGGATGTCCTGGTCTCCGGCCGCCTCCGACTGGCGGGAAAGAACGAACTGGTCATCGACAGCCGTGTACTGGACAACACCGCGATCCCCAACGGCACTGCCACCTGCGACCCATTGAGCGACACGAATGTGCCCTTCGATGGCAACACCACCTTTCGCGGGCACGGGGGGATGCACTCTCTGGGCGTGCTGGACGGCGGCATCTTCATCACCGCACCCGACGGCTGGCGATACCTGTTCAACCTTGGGCCGCGCGGACCGTTCCTCAACCCCTACTGCTGCTGTTACTGGGAATGCAACCAGGGCTACGGCCCCTACGAGAATGCTCTCCCGGACCCGCCCGGCTTCAGCTATTCGACCGTCCACAACGGCCGCATTCTTGGATCGAATGCCTACCGCGTCTTCGCCGTCGATTCCGCCGGATACGAACTGCTTGCGACCGACTCGCTTCTGTTAGCCCCCGGGGACGTGGCTCCATACCCCGCCCAGACACCCGCCGTCACGGCCGCGACGCTCGTGGTTCGGGTGGATTCCCCTGTCAACGTGCTGGTCACCGACGCCGCGGGCCGCCGCATCGGTCACGACGCTGCCGGCAACACCGTCAACGACTTCGGCGCCTCCGGCGCCATCCTGGCCCTCGAGCCCGAGGGTCACCCGCGCGTCTACGCCGTCATTAGTCCGCAAGGCGACTACACGCTCAACGCCGTCGGCACCGGTGACGGCCCGTACACGCTCCGCGCCTACCGCGCGGACACGTCCGGGGAGGCCGCCATCGCGGCCCTCAGTGGAATGACCTCGTCTGGAGCGGCCGAGACCATCGCCCTGCGCCTTCCGCCGGGTGCGGGAGTATCGCTGGCCCGACTCTCCCGGGCCGACTTCGATGCGGATGGGGACGTGGACGGCGACGACTTCATCGTGTTCAGAGCGTGTGCCGCAGGCCCCGCGCGCCCCTACGCACCGACCTGCACGCTTCCGCCGGATGGAAGCGGCCACATCGCGGCAGACTTTGATCTGGATGGCGATGCCGACAGCGATGACTTCGCCGCCTTCCAGCGCTGCCACAGCGGCGACGGGAACCCGGCCGATCCGAACTGCGCCTGCCAGGCTGACGAAACCGCATGTTCCGGGTCGTGTGTCAACGTCCTGTCCGACATCGCCCACTGTGGTGCCTGCGGGAACGCCTGCGATGCGGGGCAGATCTGTCAGGGCGGATCGTGCGAGCCCTGCCCAGGTGGTGGCGCTGTGTGTGGTGGAGGCTGTGTGGATCTGAACTGGGATAGCCGCAACTGCGGTGCCTGCGGAGGTGTGTGCCCCGAACAGACTGCCTGCGCCTGGGGGGTATGCGAAGGGCTTTGCATCGGTTGTAACTGAGCGAGCGCGGTCTTCGGTTGTCGGGCAATGTCTGCGCCTGCCGTGGTCGGATTTGGTTTTCTGGAGTCAGACAATGAAGCACACGATATGGATGTCCATCGTCTTGTTCATGATGCCTCTAGTGCAAGTAGCGGCCCAGACCCCGTTGAGCCCGGCATTCACCTACCAGGGCCGGCTGAGCCTCGACGGGCAGCCGTTCAGCGGCACTCGTGACCTCGATGTCTCGCTCTACGATGCCGTGACCGACGGGAACCTGCTCGGCAGCCAATCGCTCCTGGAGGTTCCCATCGCCGACGGGCTGTTCACCGTCGTGCTCAATGAAGCGGGTGAGCTTGGCGCCAATGCCTTCAACGGCGAGCAGCGCTGGCTCGAAATCACCGTGAACGGCAACTCGCTGTCCCCCCGACAGGAGCTGACCCCCGCGCCCCACGCCCAGTTCGCCCTTCGGCCCTGGGTGACCACTGGCAGCGACATCTCCTACACGCTCGGCAATGTCGGCATCGGCACTGACGCGCCGACGGCCACACTCGATGTCATCGGCACGGTCAAGCAGGATGCGTTCCTGCTCCCCATCGGTGCGGCCGCGGGACAGGTGCTCACCTCCGACGACGCCGGCTACGGCACCTGGCAGACACCGCCCACCGGCGGTTTCTCGTTGCCTTACATCGGTGAAGCCGAAGTGCCCAGCCCGGACGCCGTTTTCAAGCTGACCAATACCGACACCGCAAGCAACACAACCATCTGGTCAATCACTGAGGGCACCAATGGCATCGCCGTCTTCGGCAAGGCCTCCGCGACCACCGGCTTCGCCTACGGCATCATCGGCGAGAGCGCCAGCACGGACGGCCGCGGCGTGTTCGGCCAGGCCACCGCCACCACCGGCGGCACGCATGGCGGCCGGTTCGGCAGTGCCAGCACATCGGGAACCGGCGTCTCCGGCCGGGCCAGCGCGACCACCGGCAACACCTTCGGCGGGCACTTTCAGAGCGACAGCACCTCGGGTGCGATCGGTGTCTTTGGCTACACCCCCGCATTCACCCCAACTGTCACCTCCTATGGCGTCTACGGGCGCAGCGACAGCGCATCGTTCTCCGCAGGCGGCGTCGGCGTCTTCGGTCTCGCCACCGCCCCGTTCAACTCCACCTACGGTGTGTGGGGTGAGAACTACAGCACCTCGGGCACGGGCGTCCTCGGCCGGGCCACCGCGAGCAGTGGCACCACCTATGGCGTGTACGGCCAGAGCAGCAGCCCCAGCGGCTGGGGCGTCTGGTCCCAGGGACGCTTCGGCGCGTCCGGCACCAAGTCGCTGTGCATCGACCACCCCGATGACCCGGCCAACAAGTACCTCCTGCACTACTCCGCCGAGAGCCCCGAGGTCATCAACTTCTACTCCGGCAACGCCGTGCTGGACACCCGGGGGGAGGCGGTGGTCACCCTGCCGTGCTACTTCTCCAGGATGAACAAGGATCCGCGCTACGCGCTCACGCCCGTCGGCGCACCCATGCCCGGGCTGCATGTGGCCGAGGAGATCCCCGCCGTTGTGCTCGCCGCCGGAGCGGACGCCCGACCGGGCGAGTCAACCGTCGCCTGCTCGTTCCGCATCGCCGGCGGCGCGCCCGGCAAAAAGGTCTCCTGGCGGGTGGAAGCGGTCCGCAACGACCAATGGGTGCGGGCATGTGGCGCACCGGTCGAGGTTGATAAGCAGGGTGCGGAAAAGGGCACCTACCAGTATCCCGAGTTCTACGGCCAACCGCCCGAAAAGGGCATGAGCTATCGCGCCGAGAGTCAAATGCTGGCGTCGAAGCAGCCGGATTGAACGCCTACTTGGACACATTTGGGCGACAGCCAGGAGGATTCGACATGTTCAAACAAGTTTCGATCGTTGCCCTGGCGATACTGTTCGCGGCCCCCATCGCGCCGGCCCAATCCATCGTCACCACCTACCAGGGACAGCTCAGGTCCGGCGGAGTGCCGGCCAACGGCAGTCACAACTTCGTGTTCCGCCTGTGCTCGTCCGCAGGTCCCGACGACGTGCTTCAATCGTTCCCGCCCGCGGGCACGATTGCGGTGGATGTCGCCGATGGCCTGTTCACGCAGGAACTGGCCTTCAATGCGGACCATTTCAATGGCGCGCAACGCTGGCTGGAAGTCGAGGTGGAGGGGGCCACGCTTACGCCACGGCAGGAGCTGACGGCCACTCCCTACGCCACGCATTCCGCGCGGCCGTGGATCACCGGCGGATCAGACATTTCCTACACGACCGGCAGGGTGGGCATCGGGACGTCCCTGCCCCAGTCCAAGCTGCACGTCGGCGGTCAGCCCGGCGTCGACGGCATCATCTTCCCCGACGGAACGCTCCAGACGACTGCCGCCATCGGCGGCGGCAGCATCTGGGCCCTCAACGGGACCAATGCATACTACAGCGCCGGCAAGGTCGGCATCGGCAGGAACAATCCGCCGGACCCATTGAGCTTCGCCAATATCACCGGCGACAAGATCGACCTGTTCGGCGACGCGGGGGGCACCTACGGCTTTGGAATCCAGTCCGCCCTGCTGCAGATCCACACCAACAACAGCGGAGCCGACATTGCCCTCGGCTATGGCGTCAGCACCGCCTTCACGGAGAGGATGCGTGTCAAGGGCAATGGCAACGTCGGCATTGGCACATCGACACCGCTCTCCAGGCTGGACATCGCGGCCACGGGAGACGGGGCCAGTGCGCTCCGATTCGGGACCGAGCGCCCCTGGAACTTTCGCCAGGCGTACACCGGACCCGGGACCGCGCTGCGGCTCCAGCCCGAAACCGGCCTCAAGAACTTTGAAATCACCGCCGTCGGCGGCACGAACATCGCCACGTTCATCGGCGATGATGCCAACCCCCGCGTGGGCATCGGCACCACCGGGCCGGCCGGAACGCTTTCCGTGTACGCTCCCGCGTTCGGCTCACTGAACATGTTCAACTCGGGCATCGGAGACTTCACCTTCGACGGGGGCCCGGACGGTCTGTTCGGTTTCAACCATGTC
>CAYVVX010000225.1:4485-7870 GCA_964455315.1 uncultured Planctomycetales bacterium
GGGGTGTCAGGGTCAACCGTATTCGCCAGCAACCACGGTTTGCTTGTGCGCTTCGCCAACGATGGCACGGTCGATATCGGAGGCCACCTGCCGCTCGCGCAACTGTCGGTGGTCGCCGGCACCGTCCAGACCGCGATTCGGGGGCAGGGCGCCGGCTACGGCGTGTACGGCACGGGCGGGCTCTACGGCGTGTTTTCCAACGGCAACCTCAGCGCCAGCGGCACCAAGAGCTTCCGCATCGATCATCCTTCCGATCCCGAGAACAAGTACCTGCTGCATTACTGTGCCGAGGCCCCCGAACCGCTGAATGTCTACTCCGGGACGATCACAACCGACGCGAAGGGCGAAGCCTGGGTCCAGTTGCCCGCCTACTTCGGAGCCATCAACAAGGACTTCCGCTACACCCTCACCGTGGTCGACGACTCCGACAGCGAAACGTTCGTGCAGGCCAAGGTGGCCCGCGAGATTCGTGACAATCGCTTCAAGATCCGGACCAGCGCCGCAACCACCAAGGTCTCCTGGGAGGTGAAGGGCACGCGAAATGATCTCTGGATGCGGCAGCACGGCATGCCGGTCGAGGTTGCCAAGAGCACATCGGAGCGGGGCACGTACCAGCATCCGGAGCTGTATGGTCAGCCGGCGGAGAAGGGCATGGACTATCGCGCCGAAGTCGCTCTTCCCGCAGCCATCGACTCGTTCACGCCGGCGGGGCAGGACCACGCCATCCGATAGCCGGCCGCGTTCCCGGGGCCTGTCGTCGCCGGACGGCGCATGGTGCGCGATCTCTCAAGGAGCGGCGGGGAGGAACGAGGGGACGGGTTGCGTCGACGGAGACAGAAGACCGCCCGGGAGCCCGGCGCCGCCCGACATCGGAGGTGAGCCCGGCGCGGGCAGCGTGGCCGGGCCGCTGGCCGGTTGCGGGGGCGCTTGCAGCAGCGACTCGTACAGCCCGGGCAGGAAGTCCGCGTCGGGGAACCGGCTGATCAGGTATTCGAAATCTTCCCGCAACTCCGCCGGGCTGGCGAGCCGGGCGGCCAGCGCGGTGAGGTGGCGTGTCGCGGCCTGTTTGTCGCCCCGCTCCATCGCCAGCATGGTCGCCACGCGCAACACAACCTGCCCGTCGGGGGCCAGTTCCAGCCCGCGCTGAATCCAGGCCTCCAGACCCTCGGGCCGCGCCGGCGGAGGCAGCTCCAGCATCATCTGGGCCAGTTCCGCGTAACCGTAGCCGAGATTTCGGCGCAAGGCCTGCGCGTCCAGTCGAGGCTGTGCCGAGTTGAGCACCGCCATCGCCGCGGCTTCGTTGCCGGATGCGAGATGAATCAGCGACCGCAGCCGCAGCATCAACAACGCCACATTCGCGTTGCGCCAACCGCCGGCCGGCTCCGCGCATGCATCCAGGACGCCCAGGGCCTCAGCCGCGGGCGCCCCGGACTGCAGCAGGTAGGTCGCCTCTTCCATCCGCACGTAAGCCGGCATGTCGGGCGACAATTCCGCCACGCGATCAGCCAGCATCACCGCGTCACGAGACAGGACCGCGGCCTGGTCGGGCCTCCCGGAAAGTCGGGCGGCCAGCGCGGCGAGGCGCAGCGTCTCCGCGGGAAACGGGTCGGGCCAGGACTGCCAGTCGCTGACCCGCAGGCTGGCGCGAGCCCCCTGGATCAGGCCGGGCAGAACGGGATCGAGCCGCGGATCGGACATCAGCGCCGCCATGGCCCGGGGAACCCCGGCATGCATGGGACCGGCCCGCAGCGGCAGGCGAAGCATGTCCAGCAGGTCGCCCAGTTCCGCATCGTTCGAGGCGGCGAACAGGCCCAGGCCCGCTTCCGCGTTCAGTCGATCGGCGGTGAACGCCTCCCGGAGCCACTTCGTAATGTCTTCCTGGTAGGAGGTCGGCTGCGGGATCAGCCCGCTCCGGGCCAGCAGCACCTCCATCGTCTGCAGGTTGGCCAGCGACTCGGCCAGCAGGGAACCGACCCCCGGATAGTGCGGGATGCGGCTCAGCAGTTCCCGGGCCCGGTCATTGGCGAGAGACGCCCATGCCTCCACCACGGCGACGTCTTCGCCGGCCAGACTGGACACCGCGGTGCGCTTGTCAGCCTGCGGCGCGTTGGGCGCCATCATCCGCTGAAACTGCTGCGACCGGTCCACGATGGCCGCGCGGGCAATCTGGATCTCGCGAAAACGGGCCAGCAGCCGATCTTCCAGGCACAGGCGATGCTGGGTCGCGAAACTCGCCTCGTCGAACGCCTGGGCCCACTGGCGATGATCCCACGCCTGCCGGGCGCGGTGCTCGGCCAACGCCCCATCCCAGTCACGAATGGCCAGCAGGCCGATGGCCACCGCCACCGCGGTTCCCGCGAACCCCACCAGCAGACGAACCGGTCGACCGAGCGTACGCTGGGCCGGCACCTCGTCGGCGGGAGTGCTTCGAGCCAGGGCCAGGATCAACCCCCAGATGCCATAATAGATGATCGGCAGACCCGGCTTGCGCAGGGCGACGCTGGTCGCCTCCTCCACCAGGATGGCACTGAACGCGCCCAGCAGGCCCACCATGCACCAACGATTCATCGCCGCGGGACGCCGCTGCAGCCACACCATCGCCGCCCAGAAGGTCAGGCCCACGGCGGTCGCGGTCAGGGCGAACCCGAAGGCCCCGCCGTCGGCGAGAATCTCCAGCCATTCTGAGTGAGCATGTTCGACGATGCCCTTCTGACCATCGGCACCGCGGGGGAATGCGGCCGGGTCGATCACCGCGTCGCCGCCGGACAGCGCCTGGGACATGAGCATGTAGGCACCCTGCCCGCGCCCGGCGACCGGGCTGCTCATGAACATGTCCAGGGCGTAGTTCCAGGCATACAGGCGAAACCGCGCCGTGTCGGTGCGGCTGGTCAGCCAGGTGATCGGCCAGGTCTGAAACCACCAGATCACGGCCATCGCGAGCACGGCCACCAGCATGGTCACGGCGCGGGCCCTTCGGGGCAGCACCACCAGCAGCATGAGCCCCAGGCCGGCGGCGAGTCCCAGCGCGGGCCCGCGCGATCCGGACAGGTAGAAGGCGAGCATGAGCGGAACGATGGCGACGAACGGCAGGAGAATCTTCCACCATGCCGGGCCGTTGTCCCCGCTGCGGACAGCGCTGCCGGCTCTGCCCGACGCAAGAACGCCAACCGGCAGGGCCGGCGCCAGGCAGATGCCCGGCATCAGGCAGGCCGCGAGGAAAATCGGGTTGCCGATGGGGAACTTGAGCCGCTGCTCGGGGTTGCGCTCCAGGTAGTACCACACGCCGATGGCGGCGGCCAGCGTCAGCACGCCGAGCAGCCCGACACAGGCGGCCCGGGCCCCGCGGGCGGTCAAGCCGTGCCCGATGGCCAGGGTCAGCCCGATG
>CAYVVX010000226.1:0-7795 GCA_964455315.1 uncultured Planctomycetales bacterium
GGCAAGCCCGCCAAGCCGCTGCAGGTCGCCGGCCGCTACGCGATTCTCGATCGTGAATGGAGCAGCCCGACCACCGTGACCCTCCACTGGCCGATGCCGCTGGTCGCCACCCTGCGCGACGGCGACCGCGTCGCCATCAGCAAGGGGCCGATCGTGCTGGCGGCGGAGATGCCCGCGAAACAGGAGCCGCGCAAGGTCTCGCTGGAGCTGAGTTCACTGGTGAAGGTCCGCGACACGGCCTGGTCCACCGGTGATGACGGGCGGCACCTGCTGTCCCTCCCCGCGCACATCAACCAGGACACGAAGGAGACCGACCTGACCTTCCGGCCGTATGCCGAGGCGGGGGAGCACAAGGAAGTTGTCTCCGTGTGGCTACCGGTCACACCGTGACGAGTCCGGCGACGCGGCACCTCGCGGAATCATGGTGAGACGGTCATTCCTTCCCCTCGCGCCGCTCCGGGGCGGGAAGCTTACTGAGAATGCGCTCGAACCGCGCCCGGGCCGCGACCACTTCCGCATCCTTCGAGTCGGTAACGTCTCGATATCCTTTTCCCTCGCGGCTGTCGCCGCAATCGAAAAACCGCCCGTCGCCCTCCAGCAGCCAGCGCCGATCGCGAAGCATGCGCTTCGCGCCGAGGTAGCTGAAGATCCACTCGCGAACTCCATCGCTTTCCCCGCGCAGCACCGGTGCGAAGCTCTTCCCGTCGATCTCCACGCCCCTGGGCAGCTCCGCGCCGGCCAGCTCCGCCAGCGTCGGCATCATGTCCGACAGGTCCACCAGCGCATCACTGACCTTCGGCTTGATCCGTCCCGGGGCGCTGACGATCAGCGGCACACGGGCGCCCATCTCGGTCACCTGCGCCTTGCCCGCGCCCTGCGTCCCGTTGTCACCGGTGAACAGGAGAATGGTGTTGTCCCGCAGTCCCATCTCGTCCAGCGCGTCCTCGATCCGCCCGACCAGGTGGTCCATGTACTCCACGTTGGCCTTGAGCCCGCCGGCCGTCTTCTCCCCCGGCTTCCCCGGGATCGGCGTCGGATCCCAGGGCTGGTGGGTCAGGCACATCGGGTAGTAGGCCATGAACGGACGCTCGCGGTTCTTACGCATGAATTCGATCAGCCAGTCGCAGTACAGGTCCGGCCCGTAGTCGTCCGGTGTGGTGGGGACGTGCTTGCCGTCGGCGATCACCGCCGGGTGCCAGAAGCGCTGCCGCGGCGACCCGGCGAAGTTCGCGTCGGCGGGCAGCTCGACCCACGCCCAACTGAAGTAGGTGTCGAACCCGCTGTCGAGGATCATCCGCGGATGCTTGTTGATCGTCCCGAGCTGCCACTTGCCGGCCAGCCCCGACACGTAGCCGCGCGGCTTGAGCATGTCGGCAAAGGTCGGCTCGTCCGCGTCGATCCGCTCTGCCGGCGCGTACTGCCGCCCGATGAAGTTGTACCAGCCGGTGTGAAAGCCGTACCGACCGGTCATCAGCTCCACCCGCGTTGGCGAGCACAGCGGCGTCGCCCAGCAGGTGCGGAATCGCATCCCCGTCGCGGCCAGCCGGTCGAGCCGCGGCGTGCGCTGCTTCGTATTCCCGTAGCAGCCCAGCTCCGCCGCGCCCAGGTCGTCGGCCATGATCAGCACGAAATTCGGCGGGCGACTCGGAGTCGATGGAGGCGTCTCGGCGTTCAGTCCGGTGGCCAGGGTGACGGAGATCAGCATCGTGGTCAGCATGATATGTCGCTCACAAGATCGGGTAGAAGATGCGCGCCGGCCATCGGCCTCGCCGCTGAGCGTACCACCCTCCCGGCGAAGTTGCGATCCGTCCCCCGCCGCCCCGCGGAGGCGGGAGGTCGCGGATGCCCTCATCGAAGGAAACTCAAGAACCCTCTGCTGGCCACTGCCCGGGCCTGGCCGATACTTGAGCCGGACCAGTTTTCGAAGATTTCTATTGACACGCCTGTGCTGCCGGCCATAAAGTAGAGCTTAGATTGCATTCTTCCGGTTCGGTCGTTGATTTGCAGGTCCACACAGCGGGCTCCAATCGGGCGCGGCGCAGCCCGAGGGAACCTTTGGCGTCGCGATGTGAACTGCTGCGAAGATCACGTCTTGCAGGGCTCACTTGACGCTCAACGACCTCCGTTCCGAAGAACTCGGCTGTCCGTTCCGGTCTTGACCGATTGTTCACGCGAACCGGCTCCCGGCGGAGCCCCATCTGACACGGAGGTTCGAACCATGTCCTGTTCCCCGCCGTCACTTCGTCTTCGTCGCTGCCTTCCCGCTGCCTTCCTGTCGCTGGCGTCACTGTTCGTGCTCGGCGGCGGAGGCTGTCCTCCCCCCGGCAACGGCGGCGGATCCGATACCATCACCGAGGACACCACCCTGGACAGCCTCAACGTCGCGGCCGGCGAGACCCTGATGGTGGAGAACAACGCCGTCGTCACCATCACCGGCGATGCCACCATTGATGGGACCGTGGAATCCGCCGGCGGTCGGCTCAAGCTGGTCATCCTGGGCGCCGCGACCATCAATGGCACGCTCAAGGCGACGGATGAGACCTCGCCGGAACTGCCCTCCGAAACGCCCTTCAACGAGCAGCCCGTCGGCGTTCATCTCGTCATCGGCGACGGCGGGGCGACCTTCGGCGAGGACGTCGTGGTCAACACCAACGGTCACGTCGTGGTCACCGACGCTGAGGACGTGCTCACCTGGCCGCCGTCCTCGGCATTCGACCAGGTCGAGAACGTCGCCGAAGATGACCTGGCCACGCTGGTGCCCCTGCCGCCGGACGATCCCGCCTTCGACCAGGAGGTCTCCACCGCCGCCAACAAGAGCGCCCGCCGCGCACAGGGCGCCGGCCCGCTGGCCCCGATCCTCATCCAGGGCACCTGGCCGCCGGCGGGCGCCCCGGCCCCGGCGGGCGATCAGCCGGTAGTCATCTTCCGCTTCAACGGCAATCGCCCCCTGAACCTGGGCAACTGGACGGTCAATGGCCCGCCCGCCCCCGCAGGCGCCAACGCGGATGAATCCGACGACGCCGGTGACAACGCCACCGGTCGCAACGGCCGGCGGGGCATGCGGCTCAACATCTGGAACAACGGCGGGCCCATCAACGTGGTGGGTAACGTCACCCTCAACCTCGCCGACGGCGGAAATGGTGGCAACGCCACGGCATCCTGCGCCTCCGCGACCGGCGGTAACGGCGCCGCCTCCGGCAACTTCCGCATGACCGCCGCGGGCGGTATTGACCTGACCAACGGCACACTGACCATCAACCCGGGAGCGTCCGGTTCCGGCGGTGAGGCCACGGTGACCAAGGGCGCGGCCGGTGCGGCCGGATGTGCCGGATCGCCCGGGGCGAATTCAACCGCCACCGGCGGTAACGGCGCTGACAACACCAAGCGCATCTACGCCCGCGGCAACGTGTCAGGGCTGGCCAACGTGACCATCGGCCTGCTCGTCGCCGGCGACGGCGGCCCCGCCACCGCGACCGCCTGCGACGGCGGACCGGGCATCGCCTGCTGCGACGGCGGGAGGGGCGGCGCGGGCACGGCCAACGGCGGCACGGGCGGCGACGCCTCGCTCAATCTCAGCGGCCTGCCCATCAACGCCGGACTGGTCTTCGGCGGTGACGGCGGAGACGCGACCGCCACCGGCGGAAACGGTGGCAACGGCGGGCCCTGCAAGTTCGGCGACGGCGGTGACGGCGGCGACGGCGGCACCGCTTCGGCCACCGCCGGCGGCGGCGGACGGGGCACCGGTCCCGGCGGCGGCGGACTCGGCGGCAACGGCGGCGACGCCATCGCCAACGGCGGCAACGGCGGCAACGGCGGCGACAGCGGGTTCGGCACGCCCGGTTCAGGCGGCGCGCTCGGCACCGCCGCGGCGACGGCCGGCACAGCCGGAACCGGCGACACCGCGGGAGCGGCCGGTGAAGCAACCCCCACCAACGGCAGCGCCGGCGCGCCCGGAGGCGCCCTCGGCGTGGTGGTCTTCTGCTTCCCGTTGAACTTCCTGGTGGACGGCAGCGGAGATTTCGATCCCGGCCCACACACCGGTCCGATCTTCTCCGGCGACGGCGCCACCAATCTTGGTACGCTGGGCGTCAACTTCCCCAACACCGTCGGCGCTGAGCTGCTGTCCAACACGATCCCCGTGCCTCACATCGGCCTGGTCAGCGGTGCCCAGATGGAGATCGACGTCGCCTCGCTGATGCTCCCGGGCACCAACGTCGGTACCGTCGGCGGGCTGCGGCTCGAACCCCTCTTCGGCAACGGGCTCAGCGAGCAGGAGCCGATGATCATCCAGGCATTGGGCCCCAACGGCGAACTTCTCGACGAGCAGGCCGTGACCAGCCTGCCCGACAACTTCGCCAACCCCACCAGTGCCCAGACGGTGGACGTGCTCTTCAACGTGGAGGAGTCGGTGACCACCTTCCGGCTGATCACCCCGCCCAACGCGTTCGTGACCCTGATTCGCTGCTATCTGCTGGATCCCTGAGAAGGTGCTCAAGCGCGCTGGAAATCGGGACGCTGAGTGAAAGTGGTTCCGACACTGCGGTGTGCGACACGACACAGGCGATCGTCGTAGCATCACCGGTTCGCGTCTTGGCGGTGCGGGTAAGTCATCGTAGTTCGATCAAGCGTTCACAACCCCAGCCCCTTTATGGCTGCTTGGCTTGCTTTGCGCTCAAGTGATCGATTGCAATTCCCGCAAACCCAGGTTGTCTTCCCTTGGAGCTTCCATTTGTAGGCGTTCCTTCGAATAGGATTACCACACACTTGGCACTGAGACGGCTTGCCGAATACGATCTGCAAAACGAGCAGAAGGACCGCGATCAGACCGATGGAAGCACAACATACCACACCTCCGGTACTGGAATCCTTCGCTTGCGGGGCTGCCGGACCTGATGCACTGGATTTGTTGTCCTCGCCAGCGTGACTCAGGTCAGTTGCTTCCTGGCTTTGAGGGTGTTGCGCCATTGAATTGAAACTGGGTGGTGGCGTCGCAGGCCGCGTACTGACCGATGTCGATGGCGGCGATACTGCTCTGGTGGAGGTGGGACGAGGATGCGACTCGCTGACGTGCTGCTGCATGGGACGAGATGCAGGTCGACTTGCAGGGATTGCAGCAAACGGACGCGAAGTCACTGGCTGAGTGTCCGGTGCTGTTTCGAGGCGTTGACTGGGTCGTGTTTCTGGCGACACAAGCACCACTGTGCGCCCACGCCATTCATATTGAGCGACGTCTTCGACGGATACATATTGAGCTTCGCCACTGCTGACCGTGATGTAGAATTGCGTCGCCGTCTTTGACAGAATGCTACCCTCGATCAGGCTGCCGTCACGCAATGTGATACTGTCAGCCTTGACGAGTAACGGAAAGAGCAGCCCGATCACGAGCAGTCTGGTCACCACGCCCGCCCCGCCGATCCTGCAAACCATTTGGAGCCTCCATACCAGTAAGAGACGCTAGAAGCTTGCTTTGGACTCCTCAATTCAGCACTGTGCCCGGCGTGCTTATCAGGATCAGACTATCGCCTCCCTAACCCTCCGTCAACGGCCAGGCAGATGGAATGCGATCTTCTCTCATGCCAAACCGACCGCGCGAAGCGGGGCGACTCTACCTTGGCCTCCGCTTCCTTCCATTAATCACTTCCGATATAATCACCCGCATGGCAGCCAAACTCGATGAGTACGCCGTCCAGCTCGCCGCTGCCGCCAGGGGTGCCGGGCGCCGCCTTGCCACCACCTCCGGCCGGCAGCGCGATGACGCCATCCGGGCCATCTCCGCCGCCCTGCGCGAGCGGGCCGACACGCTGGTCACAGAAAACGCCAGGGATCTGGCCGCCGCCCGCGAAAACGGGCTCACCGACGCCATGATCGACCGGCTGCGCATCGACGCCGCCCGCGTGAAGAAGATGGCCGCCGCGGTCGAGGAGGTCGCCGGACAGCCTGACCCGGTCGGGCAGATCCTCGAGGGATCGGTCCGGCCCAACGGGTTGCGCCTGGAGAAGCGCCGCGTGCCCATCGGCGTGGTTGCGATCATCTACGAAGCCCGGCCCAACGTGACCTCCGATGCTGCCGCCCTGTGCCTCAAGAGCGGCAACGCCTGCATCCTCCGCGGCGGCAAGGAGTCGTTCCACTCCAACATGGCCATCGGCGCCATCATCGCCGACGCCCTCAAGGCGGCCGGCCTGCCGCCCGACGCGGTGCAGGTGGTCAACACCACCGACCGCGAGCTGGTGCCGTTGCTGCTTCGCCAGGAGGAGAACATCGACCTGGTCATCCCCCGCGGCGGGGAGTCTCTCATCCGCGCCGTGGTCGAGCAGTCGCGCATCCCGGTCATCAAGCACTACACCGGCAACTGCCACGTGTACCTCGACGCGGCCTGCCCCGCCGACCTCGCCGAGCGCGTCGTCGTCAACGCCAAGACCCAGCGGCCCGGCGTGTGTAACGCGGCCGAGTCGCTGCTGGTCCACGCGGACGTGGCGGCGGCGCTGCTGCCGCGCGTCGGCAAGGCGCTGGCGGACGCCGGCGTCGAGCTGCGCGGCTGTGAGCGGACCCGCAGGTTGCTGCCGGCCGCAAAGCCGGCCACCGAGGCGGACCACGGGGCCGAGTTCCTGGACCTGATCTGCTCAGTCAAGGTGGTCGACTCCCTCGACGACGCCGTCGAACACATCAACCGCTACGGCTCCCACCACACCGACGCGATCCTGAGCACCGACATCCGCGCCACGGAGCGATTCGTCGCCGGCGTCGACTCCGGCAACGTCATGGTCAATTGCTCCACGCGGTTCAGCGACGGCGGCGAGTACGGGCTCGGCGCGGAGATCGGCATCAGCACCGACAAGCTGCACGCCCGCGGACCGATGGGCGCCGCCGACCTGACCACCTACAAGTGGGTGGTCACCGGCGACGGCCAGATCCGCACGTGAACCGCAATCGGGTGCCGGGCGGGCTCAAAGGCGACCTGTGAGCAAGATGCCCTTCCACACCAGTCCACGACCTGTAACCTCTTAATTTGCAGATTGTTGTATGGCATCACACCCGGGGAATTAACCAAGAATTAACAGTCCGGCGCTATCCAGCGGACACCCCTCTGCTTATAGTGGATGAAGGCCTCTCCCCACCTGTCGAACACGTTGCCATTACCAGCCCGTTGGAGAGGCCGGAGCAGGTCATGATCCGTCCGGCACAGCTCAGAAGCTTCGTCCGCCGCCAGCTCGCCCGCCTGGAGCAGAGCCTGGAGTCCGCGTTGTCCGGCGGGCAGGTGGAGGGGATCCACCAGGTGCGGGTGGGATCGCGCCGGTTGAATGAGCCACTGAAACTGATGTCGGCCTGGCTGCCCGCGGGCGACGTGAAGCAGGCCCGTCGACGGTTGAGCCGCCTGCGGCGCTGTTTCCAGGAGGTTCGCGACCTCGACGTGCTGCAGAAGCGGCTCTGCGAAGCGGGCCCGCTGGGGGTGCTGGATGCCAACACCCTGGCCCGGCTGGAGGGCGTCTTCACCGCCCGACGCGAGAAGGCCCTGGGCAGGGCGGTGAAGTGCTGCCGCGGCGGCCGGACCGTTGCCCGGGTCCGCCGCCTGGTCGGCACCACCCGTGTCTCGGGGCAGACGACCAGCCCGCGACTGCCGCGCATCACCCTCGATGACGGCCTGCACAGGCTGATCCGGACGCGGGCGGAGAAGCTTCACGCCGTCGACCCGCGGCACAATCCGACGCTCGATCTGCACGCGGTCCGGCTGCATCTCAAGCGGTTCCGCTACAGCGTGGAGCTCGCCGCCGGGCTGGGCGTCGGGGTGCCCGACGCG
>CAYVVX010000227.1:0-876 GCA_964455315.1 uncultured Planctomycetales bacterium
CCAACTGCCCGGGAGTCCAGAGCCGGTGGCCACAGAAAACGACGTACTGTACGTGTCGAACGCATAGTTCACGTTGCCGGAGGTTCTGACATAGACCCCATTGTCCAATGAATGCCCCCCGGACGTCCAGCCGTCCGTGAATGGGTTGCCCGTGAGACCTGCCGAGGCGACAGTGGACAAAGCTCCAACTACCGTCGCAATGAAACACATTCCAGTTTTCACGTTCAATGCTCCTCTGCGTCGTAAAATACTGATTTCGGCTCGATGGCGCCGTTGATCCCGTTCCGCACAATGCGGACCCGGTCAATCCTTCCACACCAATACGTTCAAGTTGTCGATGCACGATGGGGATTCGCGACTGCTCAGCGGGCCAACGGCGGGCCGCGGGGAGCCTGGATCAGCAGGAAGGATTCAGATGGGCAGATCGAAGGAAGCGCAGGCGGAATACGGAAGCCGCAGGCCGGCGGGTCACCAGCAGGGACATCGAACGCACAGACCGCCAGCGGCGCGAACTGCATGTCGAACGCGATCGCATGCCCCACCTGCGACGGCGCCTCGGCATGGTACCAGGCGGGCACGCCGACCTGCATGTGCCTGGCCCGGCGGGCGAGCTGGAAGGCTCCCAGGCTGAGCAGGCCGGAGAGACACAGGGCGTCGGTATCGCCGCCGGGCGGGAGGCGGCGGATCTCGGAAGGGACCGGCTCGATACCGTCCGCGGGGAGCGCTGCCGGCAAGTCGGCGTGGGCGGCAAGGGGGCTGGTCCACCCTTCCCGGGAGCCGGCGGACGCCCGGAGGCCGCGCATGGCCGAGGCAAGACCGGTCTTGCCCAGGTCCAGCGGGAGCAGGGCACCCTCGCCGACGGGCCGGAGGGATCTG
>CAYVVX010000227.1:886-2702 GCA_964455315.1 uncultured Planctomycetales bacterium
CGCGTAGAGGGCCATGGCGCGGACGGCCGGCGCGGACGTGCGGGCGTCGGTCACGGGGGTGCGCTGCACCAGATCCGCGCGGACAACGGCGGCCGCAAGGAGAACAAGGGCGGCAGGATGGAACGGAAGACGCTTCAATCATCCCTCGCTTGCGCCGGTGGAAGCGCGGCGCATCGACTTTGATACACGATCGGCCATTCTACCTGAAATTGAATATAACACAATGGATAATCCGAATATTATCGCGGGTCGCCTGATTGAGGTTTCTCATAGAGAATGTATTGTAATTAACTTATTTCCATATACTTACACGGGCATCATCCGACAAAACCATCATCGGCCTGACGGTTCAGCAAGAATAGTGCATTTTCCCTCGTGGTACCCAGCGGGTGGTGCCAGCCGCGCGTCGGAGCATGCCACGCGAAACGTCCGTCAGGTGCGCCGGACGTTACGAGAGACACTGCGGGGCAAGAGGCGTCGGATAGATGGCCGCACGGCGTCATGTGGTCGGATCGGACGCGGGCGCAGCCCCCTCCTGCGCCGGCGCGGCGGTGTCCCGGCATTCGGGCAGGTGTACGCAGGGCACCGAACGGGGGGCGGTGGAGCCGTTCTTTCGCTTCGTGTCGCCGGCCTCCTCGATGTCGGCGTAGCGCGACACCATGGACGAGTACGAGTACCGACTCTCGCGCAGCGACACGTTGCAGAGCACGCCGCCCAGGATGCGCCCGCCGGCAGCTCCCAGCCGGAGGCAGGCATGGCGCACGAGCTTGAGACTGGAGTGGCCGGCCAGTGAGGAAAAGATCACCCCTTCGGTGACCTGGGCCCAGATGGTGGCGTCGGCAGCGCCCAGTGCAGGGGGCGAGTCGATGACCACGTGGTCGTAGGTCGTCGCGGCCGATTTGAGCAAGGCGACGGCGAGGTCACCGGTGAGCAGGCCGCCTGCGGAACTGCCGTTGCGACCGGCGAGCAGGACGTCGAGGCCGGCCACGGGGGTCGGATGCACCGAGTCAGTCAGGCAGCGCTCGCCGAGAAGCACGTGGCGCAGGGTGAACTGCGGGGCCAGCTTCAAGGTCTGTCCCACGCGGGGAGCCTGGACGTCGCCATCAATCAGCAGGACGCGGGCGCCGGTCTCGGCCAGACTGGCGGCGAGACTGATGGCCAGACTGGTTTTCCCTTCCGCCGCCTGGGCGGATGTCACCAGCAGCGTACGCGGAATCCGTCCATCGGGTGAGGCGCCCGCCAGTGTGGCCCGGATGAGTCGATAGCCCTCGCGGAAATCCTGCTCGGAAACGCGGCCACGCTGGAGGTCGTGGAGCGAAGGCAGCGACCCCAGCAGCGGCAGGCCGATACCGGCCTCAACGTCATCGGTGCTGTGGACCCGGCCGCGAAGCAGGTCGATGACCAGGGCCAGCATCAGGCCCAGGCCGAGCCCCCCCACCAAGGCGACGGGAGCGAACTTCTTGCGCTTGTCCTGGATGTCGTCGGGACGGATCTCGGCGGAGGCGTCCACCGTAATGCGGGTCGGACGCCATTTTTCGATCTCCATCTTGCGAAGCTCTTCGTCGACGAGACGAAAATCGCGATCCGTGATCTCGGCCTGCTTCTGCAGTTTCTGGATGTCCAGGCCGCGGCGGCCAAGCTCCAGACCCTTGTCCTCCAGGCTCTTGACGCGGGCCTTCAGGAGGGCGACACGCGTGTCGGCCGCCTCAATCTGCTCGCCGACGCGGCGCTTCTGCTGGTCGAGGAGGCTACCGCGGCGCTGCTGGAGGCGGCTGTCGGCGGAGTCGGCGGCCCGGGCCAGTTCGGCCTCGAGACG
>CAYVVX010000227.1:2712-7794 GCA_964455315.1 uncultured Planctomycetales bacterium
GAGCTGGTCCTTCTTGCCCTGGTAGTACTCGGTCTGGCCGGAGCGGATCAGGCGCATGCTGACCTCGGCCAACTCACCGCGAAGAGACCACACCATGGGATCCTTTTCGATCTCCTGCTCCCTCCAGACCAGATCCTCCGCGGGCATGGTGGTGGGCAGCAGTCCCTCGTCGAGCTGGCCACGCTGGGCCCGGAGGGCGGCCAGCTCGGCCTCGGCGTGATCCAGATCCCGTTGGGACTCGGCAGTGAGCTTGATGATGGTTTCGCGGAAAACTTCGAAGGTGGCCTGGCTGGAAGTACCGTCCTCGGCGGCGAGCTTCTGAATCTCCGTGTTGGCGGTGTCGAGTTCTCCGCGCAAGCGCCGCCGCTCGTCTTCCAGGATCTTGCGCCGCTTCTGCGCATCGGACAGCTCATTGGCGTTGGCGTGGGCCTCGTAGGCCTTCATCACCGCGGTGGTCAGCCGTTTGGCGGCATCGGGATCAGCCTGCTCGACGCTGACGCGAATCAGATGGGTGTTTTTGATCGGCGCGGCATTGAGATCCTCGCGCAGGGCGGCGATGGGTTCAGGATCAGACAGCAGGGGCAGGCCCTTCAAGTTCGGATCGGCCAGGGCGGCGGTCAGGATCCGGCTGCTGGTGACAGTCTGAGCCTGGGTGTTCAGGAAGGCGTCGAATCCGCCGATGTTCTGGCGCTCGTCGGGATAAAGGATGCTGGGCACCGCGGGGGCGACCTCGATGAACGCGGACGCGGTGTAGGTGGGCTTGACCAGCAGCCAGATTGCGGCGAAAGCCGGCACGCCGACCAGCAGCCAGACCATCAACACCAGCAACCAGTGCCGCCTGGCCGACGTGAGCAGCCGCAGCAGCGGATTCCGCTGAGCTGATTCGATGTGCGCATTGCCACCGGACTCGGCCGCGGTCTGCGGCAGTTGGTCCTGGGTGACGTCCAATTCAGTCGACACGATGTGCTCCCTTGCCCTTCAAGCTGATGAATCTGTGAAACTGCATCACGAGCCGATGACGGCCGCTGCGGGCGTCTCGGGTAGTTGAGACGTGGCCGGGTCGGCCGCCTGAAGCGATTTCAGCAGATCGTCCGCTTCGTCCAGCACGGCCTGAGACAGCAGTTTCTTGGCCTCCGGGTTCTCCAGTAGCTGTTCCAGCAAGCGCCTGCTTTCCGACCGATCGATGGTCGCCAGGCTGCGAGCCAGGTGAAAGGTTGCCGAGAAAAACGTCGGCCTGGGCAGGTTCTCGATTTCACGACATTTACGCAGGGCCGCGCAGGACGCCTCCAGGTTGCCCAGGCGGTACTGGAGGACGCCCCAGGTATCGAGGACGTGGCCGTCGTCCGGGGCAGCTGCGCGGGCTTTCTCGCCCCACTTCAGGGCCTCGTTGGGATCTTTCAGATCCTCGCAGATGATCCACGTGAGATCGTTGAGGATGTTCGGCCGCTTCGGATCAAGGTCCAGGCCCTGCTCATAAGCCTTGGCTGTCTCAGCAGGCTTGCCGACCGTGTAGTACGCCGAACCCAGGGCAAACAGATGCACGGGATCCTTCGGATGGAGCTCGATCAGACGCTGAAGAATGGAGATCGCAGCTTCCTTATGCTTGATTTCCTGAGCTTCAAACAGGAGCTGAACGGCCAACTGGGGCGTGGCCGCGTCCTCCGGATGCTTCTGAAGGCGATCGGCAGTGGCCGCGGCAAGCATGTCCCAGTTCTTCTGGGCGTGGTGCCAGAGCAGGCGGAGCTGAACCGCCCCGCGCGTCTCGGGAGCGAGCCGCTCGGCTTCGACGATCAGTTTGTCCGCCGCCTCGAAATCGGCCTTGACGATGTTCAGATGGGCCAGGGCGAGGCGGGCCGGAACGCTATCGGCAACAGCTGGCCGGGCGAGGAACTGACGGAGGGCCTGCATGGCACCATCGATATTCCCAGACCTCGCGGATGCATTGACCCACACCAGCAGGGCTTCTTCGGAGTCGGGCCGCAGGTTCATGGCCTCGCGGGCGGCAATGGCGGTGCGATCCGGGCTGGTATTGGACAGAAGATTCGCTTTCATCAGCAGCAGGTCGAAGTTCCGTGGATCGATCACCAATCCACGATCGACTAAGCCAATGGCACGATCGAACTGACCCTGCTGGGCGGCGATCTGGGCCAGGCTGCGATGGGCGGCAGCGGATCGGGGGTTCTTCCGAAGGATGTCTTCAAAGGCCTGCTGGGCGGCTGCGGGGGCAGCCTGGGCGATTCGTTCGGCGTCCATCAACTGCAAGGTCAGATCATCCGGCCGCTCGGAGAGCAATCTGGTCAGGATGGCGGCGCCTTCCTCGCGCTGATCGTCCCCGGTGGAAGCGAGCAGCGCACCGGCCAGCGCGCCACGCATGGGGTAAGACTCAGGCACGACCTGCAGACCCTCGCGCCAGCTTGCAACGGCACTGTCGACGTCGTTCCGACGGAAGTACAGGCGGCCAAGGGCAAGAAAACCGCGTTCGGCCGAGCCTTCCAGCTGCGCCACGGATCGCAGATCGTCCGCGGCCTTGCCGACATCACCCTTCGCTTCGTGGACGCCGGCGCGGAGTTGATAGGCGTCGGCGGTGGTGGCCTTCTCGAGCGCTGCGTCACACAGGCGGAGGGCCTGCTCGAACTCCGACTTTTGAATGTGAATCTGCACGCGGGCGGCGAGCACCTCGGGCGCATCAGGAGCAATCTTCATCGCCTCGGCCAAGCGGCGCTCGGCTTCGGCCAGATTGTTGGAAGCCCGGGCAATCGAACTCAGCTGGAGCTGGGCCAGGAAGTCATCGGGAGTTTCCGCCACCCGCTTTTCCAGCAACGAGATGGCCAGCCCGGCATCACCCGATCGCAAAGCCTGGGACAGTCGGAAAGGTCCCGTGTCCGGATCGTCCGGCGGGAGCTGGTCCAGCAGCCGATCCACTTCATACCACCGCTGCAGACGCTGAGCGGCATACAGCAGTAGCTTGATGGCCCGCAGGTTGTTTGGATCCCTGTCCAGCACGCGGCGACAGGCTGCCATGGCCGCGTCGTCATTACCGGTCTTCTCGTGCAGGCGGGCGAGGGCGATGCCGGCGTCACTCCAGGAGGGATCGTGCTCGATGCATTCGTTCAGCAGCGATTCGGCCTTCCGGGCGTCGGGCTGGGTAAGCCCTTCCTGTTCGATGAAGGCGATGGCCTGCCAGAGCTTCCATTGCCAGCCATCCTCGCCTTCGATGCGTTTCAGGCCGGCAATAAGCTCCGACCTGGTCGGAGAGGTTCCGGAAGGCGAGCCAGCCCGAAGCAGCAGCAGATGAGCCTCGCGGCTGGCAGGATCCTCCTGGATGGCCTGAACCAGCAGCGTCTGGGCACGCTCGCGTTGATCGTGCTGAAGGCACAACCGCGCGAGTTCCACATACACCTGCGCTCGGGAGGCAGCTGTTGTATTCGCGGCTCGCGCTTCGAGCAGTTCGGCCGCCTTGTCCATGTCGCCGGCGGACGCGAACAGCTCTGCCAGCCGCGACGAGACCGGCGGGCGATCCGCCTCGTCGGTCAGCTCCAGCAAGCGCTGGCAGGCGGTCACCGCTCGATCGAACTGCCCGGCGTCGGCGTACATCTCGACCCGCGCGGCGGCACACACGACCGGATCAGTATCGCAGGCCTCCAGGCCGTCCAGAAGGGCATCCGCTTCATCCACCCGGCCCTGCCAGGCCACGATGCGGGCCAGCAGAATCTGAAACTGGGTCGTCTGCGGACTCGCCTCGACGAGTTCCCTCGCGGTCGCTTCGAGCTTCTTGAGCTGATCGAGGTCGCGTCCTTCCGGCCGCATCCGGGCAGCGCGGGCGAGCAGTTCCACACGGCTGATGAACGCCAGGTTACCGATCGACGGATCGGGGAGGTAGGGCGGAATCTCCGTGGCGACTGTGGCGAGTTCGTTCCACTGCCCGAGGCGCTCGAGCAGACGAGCCAGCTCGACCTGGGCCAGGATGGCAGGGGCCGCACGCCCGGCTTCCCGCTCGAGACGGATGTACTGTCGCAGCGGCTCGACGGCCAGGCGGGCGTCAGGCGAGGCTTGCAGGATACGGGCCAGGACCAGGTACGGCCGAGCGAGCGACGGGGCCCGACGATTCACATCCTGAAGCCCAGCCAGGGCATCATCGGTTTTGCCTTCGGCAAGTTGAACCAGGGCTTCCAGGTAGATGAGCATCTCGGGAGGCATGCTCGCTGCACGAAGCTCGTCGATGCACTTGCGGGCCTGAGGAGCCTGTTTGGCCACCGCATACAGCTCGGCCACAAGTGGCAGCAGGTCAAACTGCGATTCACCCAGCGGTGCGGCCATCACCGCATCAGCCACACGGACACCGCCTTCGACGTCACCGCGGTCGAGGGCCATCTGCCCCTGGAAGGTGTAGACCGCCAACCGGTCGGGCTCGCGCTGCCTGGCCGTCTCGAAAGCTTCCGCGGCCTTCTCTCGTTCGCCCAGCTGGGAGTATGCGACGCCGACCTCCAGGAACGTGTCCGTGTCCGCCGCGGGCAGCTTGGCGGCAGCCTCAAAGTCCTCGATCGCCCGCGCCCGATCCTCCTGCTGTGCACCAAGGCGGCGGTTGAGCAGTTGGAGGTAGAATCGCCCGCGGGCCATGCGGGCATCGACGGATTCCGGCGTTCGGGTGATGAGATCGGAGAGGATCTGCTCAGCTTCAGACCGGGCCTTGGGGGCATCGGCAACCGCTTTCGCCTCACTGGCGATCAGCGCTGCAAGACGGGTGGCAGCCGGCAGCGAATCCGGTTGCTGCTCCAGAATGGTCCGCAACAACGGAATCGCCTCCGCGGGCTTGCCGCGAGCGATCAATACATCTGTCGGGGCCAGACGTGCGGCGGGATCATCAGGCGCCTCGGAGTACAGGTCATCGGCCACCTTCGCTGCATCATCAAACTTCTCCTGAGCCAGAAGCGCAGCGAGGAGTTGCTTTTGCGCGCTGGTCTGAGAAGTGGCATCAGCTGCCTCAAGCCACGCCTCTGCAATTCGCTCGGCATCGCCAGGGGTTTCCGCCATCATGTAAAGCTCGCACAGCCGCTCGGCCGCCACCTCATGAGCCGGATGATC
>CAYVVX010000228.1:0-2075 GCA_964455315.1 uncultured Planctomycetales bacterium
GGTGTCCACGTGCCGACAGGGTGCGTCGGTTCGAGGCAGCATCGTCCATTCATCGCGGCGCGGCGTCAATGGGCGGGCGGGGCGGGCCCCGGCCGGAGCCAGCGGCGGCAATGAATCATCGCCCTCCCGGGGTTGCCCATCATTCATCGAAGGGAAGGCGACGCTTCCTCAGGGCTGTTCCCTGGCGATGGTCTCGTAGTACCGCTTGATGGCTTTGTCGTAGCGCTGCGGGAAGTTGCCGCGGAAGGCCTGCCGGACGGCTTCGCGCTGGGTGGGAAGCAGGTCGGCCTGCCAGCCGGTCGTGCCCGGCTCGCCGCCGCCGGGGTCCATGGCCATGCCCAGGCCCGCCCCACCGTTGGGCGTGGCCCCGGGCGGAGAAAGCTGCCCCAGCAGCCGCTGCAGGATGTCCACCATCGCCAGCAGGGCCTCGTCCATCGCCGCGATGGCCTGCGACTCCGCGGCCGCGGCGCCCGGACCGTCAGATGCCCGCAGCTTCCCGGCCGCGGTGTCCATGAATTCGGCGGCCCGGGCGAGGAGCTCGGCCGCGGGGACAGGGTTTCTCAGGGGCGCCGTGTGCAGGTGCTCGGGCAGATCGTCCAGGCTGACGTTGAAGGGCAGAACCTCCTTTTGGACGTGTGCGGCGATGGCCTCCTGCTCGCCGCCCAGCCCGGGCAGTTCCCCCGCCGGACGGGTGGCGACGGTCTGCTCGCGCAGGGCGGTCTCGCGGCGGATGTCTTCGGCCAGCGCCCCGGTGGCCCGCAGCATCATCAGCGTCAGGCGCTCGTACAACTTCTTCATCGCGGCCGAGAGCCCGTGCGGCGTGCCCGATCCGCCGCCCACCAGCGGTGCGGTCTCCTGGGTGAACTGCTTGATCCTCGCCAGGATGTCCTTCCACAGCGCCTGCAGCCGCTGCGTCGCGGCGACGAGCTGTTCCGCGGCCTGTGCGGCCGGGGTAACCGCGCCGGCGCCGCCGGAGCGAAGCCGCTCAGAGGTCAGCCCCAGTGATGCTCCCGCCTCCATGAGGAGGGCGTTCATCTGCGGATCGAGCAGGGCCAGTCGCTCACCGATGGTCAGAGCCTGGCCGCGGATATCGTCCTCCTGGCCGGCGATCGCGTCGGCGTCGTCCGCGGGGCCGGCGGCAAGCCGCTCGGCGATCTCGCGCTGCCGGCGGGCCAGTTCCTCGAGTTGCCTGAGCATCGCCAGGATCTGCCCCAGCGTGTCCACGGTGTCGCCGCCACGAGCGAAGAAAGGCAGGTCGGCGCCTTCACCCTTCAGCCACAGCGACGGGAGCATCATGCCGGGTGGCGTGCCACCGCCCTTGTTCGCGTTGCCGCCGACCTTCTGTCCCGCGGCCACCAGCATCTGCTCGAGGACGGCGATGATCGCGTTGGTGGTCTGCAGGGCCCGCCCGAGCTGGTTTTCCCCGATGAGCTGCGCGGCGGAAGACATCTGCTCGGCGAGCCGACCCTCCTCGGCAATGGCCAGGAACCGCCCGAAGGTCTCACCGTTCTTGCCGCCCGACTTGGCCTTGAGGGTGGTCTCCAGCCGTCCATAGCGATCGCGCAGGGCGTCCTGGCGGCCGGCGATGGCCGCCTGCTCGGCGCGATCCTGGTCGGTCAGCTCCGCGGCGGGTCTGCCCAGCGTGCGCCGCCCCAGCGTGCGGATCGACTCGGCCTGGGCGCGCTCATCCTCCAGCAGCGCCTGCAATGCGGATTGCACGGCGGCATCCGAGAGGGTGGCTTTTTCCTCTTGCAGGATGGCGTTGAGTTCATCGAGGATGCGCTGCTGACCGGCGACGGCGGCCGCCAGCGGCGCATCCGTCGACACGGTCTGGGCCTGCAGCGCGCTGGCGGCGGCACTCCACATGAGCAGGCCTGCGATCATCACATGATGGCGGACATCGGGCATGGACGCATTGTAGCCGCGGTGCCGGCATCGGTCGAAGCATCGGCGCGTTCGGCAGCCCCGGATGGAGACGGGCCCCGATCACCACTCGGCGTAGGGAACCTTGTCGGAGCCGACTTCCGTGGCCTTGCAGTTGGCCCGGATGTCACCGGTGTAGTGGCAGAACTCCC
>CAYVVX010000228.1:2085-7778 GCA_964455315.1 uncultured Planctomycetales bacterium
TCGCCGGCGGCGTGGGATTGAGAAAGTTCACCGAGCTCACTTAGTCGCAGCCCTTGTTGGCGCACACCGGCAGCACGGGCATCTTGCGAAGGTAGGGCCCCAGGTAGTGATCCGCGTCCGGTACCCGCTTCGCGGCGCCGCCCGGCGCGGTGTACCAGGTCATCTGCCGCTCGAAGGCCGCGCTGCTGGCGTGAAGGGCATCCGCGCCGGCCGGCCGGTAAGCCGGGTACGTGTCGTTGTGATCCGCGGCGTAAAGTTCGATGGCGTCACGGAGCAGCTTGAGATCGGCCCGCAGCGCCGCATCACCCGCATTGGCGGAGGCCCGCCCGAAGCGCGGAATGGCGATGGCCGCGATGAGGCCGATAATCACCACCACCACGACCAGCTCCACGAGCGAAAACCCGCGCGGCAGCACTGTGCGGGCTCGTGCCTCCGGGAGCCTTACGTCAGGACGGACCGGTAGCGTTGGAAGCAGGGTCATGCCAACCAAGAGTCGGTCAGATCGGCTGGGGATTTCACTTCAAAGGGGAGCACCGTGGGCAGGCCGTCCGCGCGGGGCGCCGGGCGTCAGACCCCGCGATGCTCGCCGCTGACGTCCCATTCGCGACGGCACAGATTCAACCCGTAGACGCAATGCTCGAAGTTCTCGCTGAGCTGCCTGAGCACGGTCGCCGGCGGAGGATCGTCCGGCTCGGCGGTCAGGTCCGAAGCAATGGCATAGGAGCGTTTGCCCTGTTCGAGATAGGCATTGAACCCGGCGGCACCCGAAAGTCCGCTCAGCCGGCACAGGCCCTCGGGAAACAGGCCCGTCCAGAACAGCGAGAAGTCCCCGATGTGCCGATGCACCAGCCGCCGCTTCCGGTCGAGCGACATCGGCTCGGGCAGTTCGGCCTCGGTGACCATCTCGGCCAGCTTGCGGATGCGGGCCCCGCTGGCATCGCGGAAGGGATAGAAATCGTCCATGTGGATCAGGCTGCTGAGCATCTCGGCCAGGTACTCGGCGATCTGGGGTTCGCACAGCCCCATCTCGGCATAGAGCACCTGGTGAACGGTGCCGGCGAACAGCCGGCGAAGCGGATGTTCCGGGGACAAGGGCTGAACCACAAGGCTCCTCCTGTCTGTGAAAGCATCAGGGCCGAACCAGGCGGACGCGCTTTATTCTACCCCCCTGCCCGCGGGATTTCCGGACCGGCAAAGCTTCTGTCCGGCATCGCCGCCGTGCGCACGGCGCACTTGCGGGCCTTCGATTCCATCGGTTCCGGCTGATTGGGGCATGATCTTCGGTTGCACCCGTCGCGCGGATTCCGCCGTCGCGCGGCTCACCATGGCCGGCGCAACGAAAAGGCCGCGAGCGCGGGGCTCGACGGCCTGTTGTCTTCAACTGCCTTGCGGCGGCGTGCGGTCCGCGGTCCTGTTGGAAACCGGTGACCGCTCAGCGACTGGCGGAATCGCTGTCGCGGGCGACGACCTTGCCGGTTCCGCCTTCGCGATCCCCGGAACCCGCCGGACGGGTCTCCGCGACCGCCGGACGGGAAGCGCTCTCAGCCGCGGGCCGGCTGGCCGCGATCGCATCGAGCTTGTCGCGGACCGCCTGGCGGGCCTTGCGCTGGTTGTCAGTGGGAATCTGCTCCAGCTTCCGCTTCAGTTCCGCGAACATGTCGTCGCTGATGGGCTTTTCCAGCTTCTCGCGCTTCTCGCGAAGCCTGGCGAACGCCTCGCTGGCCTGCTTCCGCTCCTGCGGATCGTTCTTGCGGGCGCCGGCGGTCAGTTCGTTTTTCTGCTTCTCGATCTGATCGAACTCGGCCTTGTTCGATTCACGGTACTGGCGGGCCCGCTCCTTGAGTTGGCGCAGGAGCGAATAGGCCGTGTTCCGCTGCCCCTCGTCGAGCTCATAGAGCTGGGCGAACGATCTGACGTACGACGTCCAGGCGTCCTCGCTCTTGCGGACCACGTAGACATCGTTATTGACCAGGCCGCGCGTATTGCGGAGATCGCTGGGGCGGATCTCGCCCCGGGACCAGCGATCGGCCTTGGATTCCATTTCGTCAAACTGTTCGTTCATGATCCGCAGATCGCGGTCGTGCTTGCGCTTCTGCTCGTCGGTCAGGATCTCGCGCCATTCCATGTTGCCGTCGATGATCTCCTTGCGGATGGCCTTGATCAGCGGCCCGCCGCGCCGGCCCCACTCGCGGGCGATCTCCGGCGGCGGGACCTCGCCCTTTTGCTGGTAGTCCCACATGTCGTAGGCCAGCCAGCGGACGTCCTGCTCGTAGTCGGTGAGGAACCGCTTGACCTTCTGGGTCATCAGGCCCTTGGTGTACTTCTGCTGGGTCTCGTCCAGGTTGTAGTAGCGGGTCATGTGATCGACGAACCGATCCATGATCGCGTCCGCCGACCAGATCAGCGGGGACTCGCTGTACGTATCCTTCGCCGCCTTCGGCTCGGCGGCCGCGACCGACCGGCTTGCGACGGCCAGCAGCATCGCCGGAAGGATCATCCATGCTGTAATCTTCGCCATATCTCTGATAACCCTCAAAGAGAGCCCGAACTTCCGGTTACAAGCAGTTATACGAGTTGCGGAAGGTACGGTTGCAGCACCGCCCGGGGTCACGCCCGCCTCAGGCATCTACCCGATACCCGGATCTGTGCTGGTATCTTATCGGACGCCGAGCGTCCGGGGCAACTCCAGGGGCTGGAATTCGGCGAAAAGCGGACCCTGGGGAACGCCGCCGGCGAACCCGGTCACGGGGCGGGAATGGGGCGGATACACCCGCTAGCGGCGGAGGCGGGCACTGAACCGCTGCCAGGCATGGCGCAGACGGAGTTTCCAGAAGCAGCGCGGCAGGGAACCGAGCCCGGGGTGTTCCGGCTGGACGCTGAGCCCGCGCCGGATCATGTCCCGTGCCTCGCCCCACCGGCCCAGGTGCAGGTACACCAGGGCCAGCTTGTGCAGGAAGACCGCGTTTTCGGGTTCGAGCTTGAGGGCGTCCAGGCAATGGTCGAGCCCGCGCTCGTACCGGCCTTCCAGGAACCAGCAGACGGCCAGGTTGTGATGGGCGCCGGCGATCTCACCGTCGAGCTCGACGATGTGCTCGAAGTACGGCACCGCCTCCAGCGGGCGGAGCAGTTCCAGCAGGCAGTTGCCCATCGCCATCAGGGCGACCATGTCGTCGGGATCTTCCTCCACCGCCAGGGAGAGGTGCCGCAGGGCTTCGTAGTGGCTGCCGCGGCGCAGCTCGGCCTCGCCGAGATGGGCCCGCAACGACGGGTAATCGGAATCCAGTTCCATGGCCGCGCTGAGGTGCCCGTAGGCGACGTCGGGATCGTCACGCTGCTGCAAGGCGATCAGGCCCAGCATGACCCGCGGCCTGGCCAGATCCGGCTCCAGCTCCTGGGCCTGTTGAAACTTGGCGGCGGCGGCGGGCAGCTCATCCATCTGCACCAGCAGATCGCCCAGGTCCATGAGCACCTGGGTGTTGCCGGGATCTTCGCGGAGGGCCTTGAGGTAGTACCCGCGAGCCTGGGGCAACTGTCCCTGCCCGCGATACGCTTCGGCGATGCGCTGGCGGATGTTGGGGTACTCGGGATCGATTTCCAGCACCCGCTTCCAGCAGTAGATCGCCTGGGCGAACTTGCCGCGGCACGCGAGCGACTCGGCCATGTGATGGAAACAGTTGGGGCAGTTCTCGCTGACCTGCTGGGCGAGGTAGAACATCTCCTCGGCGGAGTCATGATCGCCCAGGCGGGTGTAGGCGGCGATGCGGTAGCAGTACGCCGGCTCGAAGGTCGGGTCTTCGCGGACCAGGCCGTCGAACAGGGCGATGGCCTCCTGGTGCTCGCCGAGGCGGATCAGGTCGATGCCCAGCACGGTGACCAGGTCCTCGTTGCCCTCGTCCAGTTCCAGAGCCTGACGGTAGGCCGCCGCGGCCTCCTCGTAGCGCTCCAACTGGTCCAGGATCTGGCCGCGCTGGGCCTGCCAGCCGGCATCGGAGGGATTGATCAACAGCGCCGCGTCCAGTTCGGCCAGGGCCTCGTCCCACTGCTGGGATTCGGTCAGCAGTTGGGCCCGTTCCATGCGCGTTTCAGCATCAAGCCAGTCGTTCATCGGGACCACCTGACAGGTCTGCCTGCGTGCCGTTCTCAGTCACAGAGGGATATCGGTTGCGCACCCCGCCTGCACGCTTAAAAAATGGACCCTGAACACCCCATGCGAAGGGTATTGACGCCGTCCCTACAACCGTCAGAATCGGCACGGCTGCCGATGATTTCAGCCCCGATAACCACGCACTTTCAGGGAGCCTGCCCCATGACCCTCTGGTCGGATGCGATGACGCTGTTCCTGGTGATGGATCCCATCGGCAACGTGGGCGTGTTTGCGGCCGTGCTGCACGGACTGCCGGCGGCGCGGCGGCGGCGGGTGGTGCTGCGGGAAAACGTGATCGCCCTGCTGCTGCTGGTGTTCTTCCTGCTGCTGGGCCCGGGGTTGATGAGCCTGCTGAGGGTGGAACAGCCGGCGCTGAGCGTGGCCGGGGGGCTGGTGCTGCTGCTGGTGGCGCTGGAGATGATCTTTCCGGGGCGGAGCAACTGGCTGAAGTCGACCGACCATTCGGGCGAGCCGCTGATCGTACCGCTGGCGGTGCCGCTGATCGCGGGGCCCTCGGCGATGGCGCTGCTGATGCTGATGGCGACGCAGCAGCCGGAGCGGCAGGTGGAACGGCTGGGGGCGTTGGGGATGGCCTGGGCGGCGGGGCTGGCGGTCTTCCTGATCGGCGACCGGGCGGTGGCGGTGGTGGGTGTTCGCGGCCTGGCGGCGCTGGAGCGGCTGATGGGGATGATCCTGATCGTGGTGGCGGTGCAGATGGGCATGACAGGGATCTCCCACTATCTGAAGTGAGAAGTGAGACGTGAGAAGTGAGAAAGGGGAGCTCACTGGGCCGGTTCGCCGCGTGGCTTCGATTGGGTTTGATTCTGCCCGGTTGAGGAGCAGAAACCGCGTTGACGGGGGTGAAAACGGGGATTCGGTGGCTTCGTTTCATTCGTTTTTTCCTCCGAGGCATCCGCGGAATCGGGGTGTTCCCGCCGGCGGGAGGCGGGTGCGAGACCGGATTCCGGGGGCGGGGCGGGCGGCGTGACGTCGCGGGCGGTTCGGAGGCGGTGGAAGTGGGCGAGGGCGCGGTGGAGCTGGCGGTCGACGAGGGACTCGTAGCGGAGGAGGGCGTCGAGGCTGGCGCGGGCGGGGATGATGTGGCGATCGGGGTCGGCGGGACGGCCGGTGAACTGGCGCTGGAGCTCGGAGAGGGGGGCGAGTTCGTCCTGACGGGCGTCGGCGACGGCGCGGCATTCGAAGCGGGCGGCACGGGCGAGGCGCCAGTAGCAGAGGGCGATGCGCTCGACGAGGAGGGTTTCGAAGGGTCCATCGGGGGCGAGGCGGGCGGTGAGGCCGCGGAGAAGGGCGTCGAAGTCGGATTCGGCCTCGTCGAGGTCGTCGGCGATGACGACGTTGCGGGCGAGGAGGCCGGGCTTGCGGGCGTTGCGCGAGGAGACGGCCTTGCCGCGGGGGGTTCGGGGTCCGGTGGATTTGCGGGCGTTGGCGCGGTTGGCGGCGAGCCTGCGGGGGGAGACGGGTTTTGCGGGATTCACGATTGCACCTCCTGAGGGGGGAACGGGATGGGTGTTCCGGAGAGAAGAGGATG
>CAYVVX010000229.1:0-580 GCA_964455315.1 uncultured Planctomycetales bacterium
CCAGGAAACGCTGGATTACTACTCCACTCGACTCTACCGAGGTTCCGGCACGGTCAACAGCGGCAACGGCCTGCTCACCGGCGGCACCACCCTGGAGGGGTTGCGGGTCGCCTTCAACAACACCGGCAAACTCGGCGTCACCGGGGCGGCGCCCGTCCCCCCGCCCCCGGCCGGCTCCACCGGCCTGGCCGGAGATCCGCGCTCGCAGACCACCGGGCTGGAGGCCCGCATCCCGTTGTCCGCACTGGGTCTCACTCCCGGTGGAGCGGTCACCGTGGGCCTTTCGGTGCTGCTGACCGGCACCGATGGCTATGTGACCAACCAGACGCTCCCGCCGATCGGCGCGGGCATCTCGACCGCCGCGCTGATGTTCCGGCCGGACTTCAGCACCATCGCCACCGGCGGCGTCAGCGGTGATGGCAACCAGTTCTCGGTGGTGACCCGCAGTGCCGCCGCCTTCAGCGGCACCATCAATGGCATCGGTATCGTCAGTGACTTCGCCCTGGCAAACCTGGTCGCCAGCCAGGACACCGTCACCGGCGCCGGCGATCGGAACTGCCTGGCACCCACCAGCGGCTCC
>CAYVVX010000229.1:590-7758 GCA_964455315.1 uncultured Planctomycetales bacterium
CGAAAATGACAATCAGTTCCTGTACGTCGGCGTCACCGGCAACCTCGCCACCGACGGCAACGCCGTCGTGCTCATGCTCGATACCGATACCACCGCGGGAACCGGCCAGAACACCCTCCGCACCGAGATCGCCCCGACCGCCGGCGACATGACCTGCCCGTCCAACGGCCCCCCCTACGCCGTGCAGAACCTGGGGCGATCCCTGATCACCGACAACAAGGGCGATGCCGACCCGGCCAACGACGAGCGGGTGCCGGACACCATGGTTACTCCGGCCGTCCTGGACAATGCCGCCGGCGGCTCGGCGGTGGACTTTGAGCCTGACTACGCCATCGCGGTCGACGCCTTCGGCGGCACCGTGAGCGTGACCCAGTATGACCTCTTCGCCGCTTCGCAGGGTACCTGGGATGATCCTGAAACGCCGCCCGGCGGTGTCGGTGACTGCACGCAGCCCTTCCAGGAAATGCTGCCTTACCTCGCCACCCGCATCAACCGCGGCCAGGTACCCCAGAGCAGCGGTTCCGGCGTGCTCTCCGGCGGAACCAATCCCAACGGCTCGCAGTTCGCCTTCGACAATACCGGCACCGCCGGCGTGACCTTCTCGGCGGTCGCCGCGCCGGGCTCCAACGCTCCGGGCGACCCGCGCTCGCAGACCAAAGGTCTGGAGGCAAAGATCTCACTGAAGGATCTCGGCGTGGCCCTTCCGGCCACCGACCCGCTCAACCTCCGCGTGTCGGTGCTGCTGCTCGGCGGCGGCGGACTGGTCAGCAACCAGACCCTTCCGCCGGTCAACGCCTCCCCGACCGTCTCGACCACTCACCTGGGCATGCGCCCGGATTTCAACGCCGTGTCTGGGGACCAGTTCGTCCCGCTGAGCCTGAGCCCGTCCGCGTTTGACCCCGCGATCGACGGCCGGCAGATCGTTGCCGACTTCGGTCTGCCTCCCGTTGCCAGCCAGACCACCACCACGAGCTTCGGCGACACCACCCTGACCCCGGTGCCCGACTGCGACCAGGCCCTTCAGAAGGGGTCCGAGCTGGACGGCATCTGGGTTCAGCCCGGCATCGCCCCCGACACGCTGGCCGCCGCCGTCGAGATCGCCGTCACCGGCAATCTCGAGGACAACGGCAACAACCTGGTCATCTTCTTCGACACGGTCGAGAACGCCGGCGAAAGCCTCCTGGCCGGCAATCCCGGGCGGCTGTCCGGCAACAACGGCGACACCCTGCCCTGCGCCGCCGAGTACGCCGTGCTGGTGAATCTTTTCGGCGGAAACGTGTACGTGGACTTCTTCGATCTGGTCAACAACCAGGCCACCTTCATTGGTGAGGATCCCCTCTCCGGCGGCGACGGCGTCCTCCAGAACGGTGGCAACGCGATCAACGACTGGCGCCTGATCCTCAATAACACCAACCTGCTCGGCGTGAACAGCACCGCCGCCCAGGATCCCCAGGCCGCCAATGCCGCCACCGCCACCACCGGGCTCGAGCTGTCCATCCCCCTGGCCACCGTCGGCGGCACCGCCGAGGGCTCCGTCTCGGTCTTTGCGATGATCACCGGCAACGGTGGCGACCGCTACCTCAGCAACCAGTTCCTGCCGCCGCTGGCTTCCGGCGGGCAGGCCAATTTCGGAACCGGCAACCCGGGAGGGTCGCGCACCAACCTGGCGAACCTCGGCTACACCTGCTTGTCCGTGCCACTGGCCGGTGACTGCAACGACCCGCGCTACGATGCCGACAGCGACGGGGATACCGACCAGGATGATTTCGCGGCGTTCCAGCGTTGTCGGACCAGCAACGGTCCCGCCGACCCACAAAACCCGCTGTATGACCGGCAGTTGTGCGAATGCTTCGACTTCGGCGGTTTCGGCGCGGACGGCGCCATCGACGGGCAGGACTTCAGCCTGTTCCTGCGCTGCGCCCGCGGCAGCGTACTTGACGGTATCAACGGCTCGGGTCCCGGCATTGCCGCCGACCCCGACTGCGACAATCCCTGATCGCTGCGGCCATCGCCGCTTCTGATCAGTGTTTGCGAGGAGGTCCGCGGGACCGGTTCCCGGCTCACGTCGGCCGGGCGGCATCCGCGGGAGAACTCATGTACTCCGAAAAGCGGAGGAGGGTGACAGCATGAGAGTGATATTGGGAGTGATCCTGACCGGGGTGATGGCGCTGCCGGCCCCGGGCGCCCTGGTGGACAGCCGCACGGACACCACCCCTGGAGGGTCGACCGTGGACGGCACGATCTCGGCGAATGAATACGGCGCCGGCAACGCGTACAGCTACGCGGGCGGAGGCGGCGGTTTCGGCGGCACCGTCGGCGGCGGCACGCTGTACATGAATTCCGATGCCACCAACCTCTACATCGGTTTTCAACCCGGCAATAACCTCAACGACAACGCCGTCATCTGGCTGGACACCCGCGCCGGCGGCTTCTTCGACGCGGACATGAATGACGTCGCCGACCCCGGCCGCAACCTGTTGTCCAATGCGACCCGCGATGTCAACGACGCCTTTCCCTTGGCCGCCGATTTCGGCGTGGTCATCGGTGGGTTTGGCATCGTGGTGTTCGAGCTCAACGCCGGCAACTCGTCGGGGCACCTTGCTTTCCTTCAGTTTGACGGCACTTTCAGCGGGAACAACCCTGCCCTGGCCCGCGAGATCGCCATTCCCCTGGCCAGCCTGGCGTTGACCGGCGGCGTCGCCTCCCCGGTGAACTTCTGGGCCGGCTACGGCTCGGACACCAACTTCATGTCCAACGAGTCCATCCCCGCCCAACCGTTCAATGCCGGAGGCAATCCCGGCTTTGACAACGGTGGCAACGAGCTGGCCTGGCCGGACTATGATCAGTTCGTCACCGTGCCGGAGCCGGCATCGGCTCTGCTGCTGATGGCCGGTGGCCTGTTGACACTGCGGCGGCGGCTCCGGCGCTGATTCAGCGTCGGGGATAAGCCAGGGACTGGCAGGTGCCGCTCGCGGGGCCGCGCCGGTCACCGGAACCGGGGGAAACCGGCGGCGAACTCACACGGTGACTTCGCCGGCGGATTTGTATTGCCTGCGTCGCTCCCCGATATGTCCTCTCCGAGGGGGCGAGTGGTGGCATGGTCGCGGAGTCTTCATGTTCGTTCGGATCTGCCTGTTCCTGCCCGTTATTCTGTCCTGCGCGGCCGCGCCCGGGCAGGGCGTCCCGGTCACTCTACAGTGGTTTGAAACCTCCTGGCGAACCATGGAGGATCGTACCGCCGATGCGTTCATGGCCGGCTACCAGCGCGTCTGGACCCCGCCGATCAGCAAAGCCGACGGCGGCGCGACCACAGGCTTCGATGTGTTCGACCGGTTTGATCTCGGTTCGCCGGAAGCGCCGACCCGCTACGGGACCCAGGCCGGTTTCGCCGCGGTAGTCACCGAACAGGATCGCGCCGCCATTGGCACCTTCGTCGACCTGATCCTGAACCACAACGGCTTCCGTGACAACAACACCCCCGGCTTCGAGGCCCAGGGCGACTATCCCGGTTTCGTGCTCACTGCGCCCGGGGCCCCCTTCGGCGATTTCCACGCCCCCGGTCCGTCCTGTGACTCCGACCCCGTCAATTGCCGCATCTCCGGCCTGATCGACATCGCCCCGGAGTCCAACCATCTTTACATCCGCCATCCGATCGACGCCGGCCATCCCCAGAACATCCCGGCCGGCTCGCTGTACGACAAGCCGGATGCCGCGAACCGGCGGTTCTACCCCGACCTGTCGTTGCCTGCGAACGCGATCGGGATCCATCCCTTCAATCTCGCCGACCCGTCCGCGGGGGATGCCGTCGCGGAGAACGCCACCGGGCTGCTGCTGCGGAACGTGCGCTGGCTTCTGGAGGTGGTGGGCGTGGATGGCTTCCGCATCGATGCCGCCAAGCACCTGCCCGACTGGGTACTGCGCGACTTCTACGACCGCCACGTCTGGCAGCGCGGCAAGCCCTCCCTGACCGGCGGTGCGACCACGCCCTACAGCTTCATGGAACTCTTCGACGGGAGCCTGGCCTACCACGCCGGCTACGTCTGCAAGAACGGCCAGGGCAACTGCAACACCTCCGGCGGTGTGAGCGGCAACCGTGACTCGCTCGATTTCCCGCTCTACTTCGCCCTCCGCGACATGATCAACGCCGACGGGTTCGGCAACTGGTCCAGCGTAGTCAACGCCTCCGTCGATGGCATGTTCGACGGCAACGCCAACGACGGCGACTTCGGCGTGACCTTCGCCGAAGCCCACGACGAATCCGTCCCTCCGCCGGAACTCGACAACCTTGCTTACGCCTACCTGCTCACCCGCAGCGGATCTCCGCTGGTGTATTACCAGCCCTTCGGCTGTGGAACGCCCTGCTTCCCGCGCCCGGGCCGCGGCGATGCCCTGGGCGGACCATCCGGCGCCACCATCACCACGCTGGTGGACATCCACAACGAATACGTCCGCGGCGCCTACCTGGAGCGCTGGATCGACGGCGACGTGCTCATCTTCGAGCGCTCCAACGCCTGCCTGGTCGGGCTCAACGATCAGCGCTCCGGCGGCTACGACACCCGGACGGTGCAAACCAGCTTCGCCGCCGACACCCGGCTCAAGGAACTCAGCGGCAACGCCGTTGACCCCGACGTGGACCCCATGAACGACATCTTCGACGTGGTCACCGTCCAGCCCGACGGGAAGGTCACCATCCGCGTGCCACGCAACCGAAGCGTCACCAACGTCGAGCACAAGAAGGGCTACGTCGTCTACGGACCCTTCAACCCCGACGGCGATTTGAGCCTTACCAATGTGGCGACGACCCTGCCCCCTGATCCCGGTCCCGGCGAGCCCGGCGAAGTGCCCAACGGGCTGCGCCGGCTGACTCCCATCGAGGTCATCCAGGCCGACAGCTTCGAGGTCCGCCTCGAGACCACCGATGCAGACGCCGGCGGCGACGGGGAAGATGACCTGGCCATGCTGCGGCTCGATGCCGGCATGGATCTCAACGGCAACGGACAGGTTGACGCCCTGGACCCCTCTTTCGTGGGTTACGGCTACGAGGACTTCCTCACCCAGAAGGTGACGCTCAAGAGCGGCGGCGTGGAGATCGGCGGTGTCCAGAAGGGGCTGTATCGACAGGCCATCGACGCAACCGGTCTGGCCGACGGGCGGCACTACCTCAGCGTGATCGCATTCCGGTCACGACCGGTCAACTCGCCGCCGATCTTCGAGACCTGGCGCAAGGTGATCCTGCTGGATCGCGGGCCGCCGGCCATGGCCCTGGCGGCACCGTCGCCGGGCCAGCCGATCACCAGCACGCTGGCCACGATCAGCGTGCGCTGCCTCGACCGCACGGCCACGCGCGTGCATCTCTTCCTGGATCAGCCTCCGGGGACCGACGTGGCGGAATTGGCCAACTCGGCGGGCCAACCCGGTCTCGCCACCGCCCATGACCGCGACCAGTTCCGCCGCGTGTTCACCGGGCTCACCGCCGGCCGGCACCGGCTCGACGTGGTGGCCTTCGAGTCCACCCGTCCCGACGCCGGGGTCACCACCTTCGCCGGCATCCAGGTCATCATCGGCGGCAACGACGGCATGGGCGACCTGACCGGCGACGGGCGAGCCGACAACCGCGACATTTTCCCGTTCGTCAATCTGCTTCAGGCTGGCAATCAGTTCCACCCCGGCGCGGACTTCAACGGTGACGGCGTGGTTGAGGCGGGTGATGTGGATGGATTCATCGAGAAGCTCACTGGACAGGGAACTCCGCATGCATTGCTCGCGCCGCTTCGTGAAACCGGTGGGCCGCCCGCGGTGGAGGCGGGTCATGATTGAAACCTGCACCACCCGTGTCGCGTTGCCGCGCCCCGTCCGGTTCGCGGCGCTGACCGCCCTCTGGCTGGCAGCGGTTCCCGCCGCCTCCGCCCAACAGGCCTTCCTGTGGCTCCAGACCGACGCCCAGACCAGCACGCGGGGCACGGCGAGCAATCCCGCCTTGACCGCGGACGCAGGCAACACCCGGAGCCTGTACCTCTGGTCCACCCGCGACGCACTCAGTTACGGCTTCGACGGCGTGAGCATTGATGTGCGGATGATCAGCTCCGATGCCGGCTCGGCTGACGCGATGCTGACTTTCGACCGCCCGCCGGGGCGCTGGAGCGCCGCCACCGGTGGCGGCCAGCGCTCAGACAGCGGCGGCACGGGCGTGGATGATGCCAACGCCATCGACCTGACCAACACGGATACACTCCCGGTGGGGGATGTCCGCCTGGCGAAGCTGGATGTCACCGGTACCGCGTCCGGCACCGTATCGGTCTACGTCTGTGTCGGCGGGCTCCGCATCACCGATGGCGGCAGCAACGTGTTGCTCAACCTGGGCTTCGGCACCGGCTCGCTCAACCCCGAATCGCTGCCGGTCAGCGGCGGCAGTTTCAACGCCTGCTCCAACGTGGCCGAGGCCGTGCTCACCATCACCCGGCCTGTGCCCGGTGACACCGACGGCGACGGTGACGTTGACCAGAGCGACTTCGGCCTGCTTCAGGCCTGCTTCTCGGGCGACCTCGTGCCCCAGCCCGATCCCGCCTGCGACATCGTCAAGCTTGACGGGGACAACGATGTCGATGGGGCCGACTTCCTCATCTATGCCGCGTGCGTCTCCGGCTCCGGAATGCCCGGGAACCCCGATTGTGCAGGATAGCGGCCGGCGGGTGATCTCGGCACTGCCGCACCCTCCTCACTTCAGCATGGTGGAGAGCTGCCGGCCGGTTTCGCCCTGATTTGAACCGGCTGGCCGCGCTGACAGAGAATCCGCTGTCGTGCGGGGCGCTGACCAGAGTCGGGAGATGCCTACTTCCTCCAGATGCAGCGGTAGTTGAAGCGGCGGTTCGGGGCGCTGTCGCCGTGGGTGCACAGCGAGATCGGCGTCTCGAGAGCCGCCGGGTTGTCGGCCCAGTGGAAGTCGAAGGTGATGGCGTCGCGATCGTGCAGCCCGAGGAGCGTTCGGGGGATGGCCAGTTCGAGCCTGCTGCCCTTGACGGCGTAGGGAACCTGCGCTGCTTCGACCCAGGCCTCCCCGTCGTAGCGCAGAACCGTGGTGGTCTCGGCGTCGACGACCCGCTTGTTGACCAGGAAGTCATAGCCAAACCAGCCGGTCCCGTGGTCGTTGTCCGCGTCGATGAGCAGCACC
>CAYVVX010000230.1:0-7744 GCA_964455315.1 uncultured Planctomycetales bacterium
GATCTTGCCGAAGTCGAACTTCGGAGCGTGGCCAAACTCGCTCTCCTGCGGGTTCAGATAGTTCAACTCAAAAATCCATTGGCCGTTGATCTCAGCGACCATGTAGGTGCCGGCAAAGCGGTGCTCCTTCCCGCTCGCGTCGAGCACGTAAATATCGCCGATCTTGTCACGGGCCTGCCCCAGGATACCCCCCAGCCAGCTTTCCGGCCGGTGCTTGGTAGCGCTGAGCTGGAGCAATCGTTCGTTCTCGGGCACGGCGAAACGCGAGATCGGCGGCATGGTGCCCGGGATGGGCACCCAGTTGTTGTCCAGCACCGCGTTGATCTGCCCGCTGACCAGCGGATTGGTGCCTTCCTTGCGGATGGCTCCGTAGTTGGTCAGCGTGAACGGCAGTTCATCGGTGAACTTGCTCTCATTGCTGGACCGGCCGATGCTTGAGACCCGGTTCCGCTGGTCGGCGGTATTGACCTGACCGGGCCGGAGCGTGATGCCGTTGGTCGGCGGCGGTGCCGCGGTGGGTGTTGAAGAGCCGGTTCCGGGTGACGGGGTCACCGGCAGCGCGGCGTTGTTGCCGGGGGCGGCCGTGTTGCCGCCGCCGGCCGCGGCTGCGTTGACCGGTGCGGGGGGCTTCTCGTTCAGGTTCCTGCTCGCGGGCCATTCGGCACGGGCGTCGAGCTTGAAGTCGATGTACAGCGGCTTGAAGCCGGTCGACTCCGGCACGGTGAACACGAAGTCGACCCGTTCGCTGCCGCCGGTGGGGGTCAGCGAGATCAACTCGCCGGGATGCACGGTTACGAACATGTGCCGCGTGCGGCTGGCATTGTGCGGGCTGCTCATGGCGGTGAGGAAGAACTCCTTCGCCGGTCCGCCCTCGCGCTCGCGGGCCACGAGCCGCACCTGCTCGGGCACGAAGTTGATCTTGCCGCCGGTCGACTTGGTTTTCTCCACGTCCAAGGCGACGCGCACGGCCATCCGCTTGCTGCCCGAGGGCAGATCACCCTTGACCGGCTTGTAGCGGACCTTGGCGGTGGAACCGTCGATCAGGTACTCCGGGGTGGATACGTCCTCCGGGCGCACATCCCAGTAGCCTTCGACGGTGAGCCCGTCGCGCCCGGCCAGGTGGCGATCGTCCGGCGACATATCCGCGCGAAGATGATGCAGGGTGCCCATGAAGTCGGGATACACCTCGCTCATCGGCGTCTCGCCGCGCAGGGCATTGTCGGACAGGTAGCCGGCCAGCGTCGCCGTGAACTGCCCCGGCGACAGCCACACACTGTTGCGCCGCAGCCGCAGCCCCTCGTGGGCCGGGGGCAGGGAGTTGGGGTCGGCCGGATCGCGCAGCTTGACCGGCTGCCCGGACGCATCCACCAGCGTGTAGCGCTCGAAGCCCAGGAAGGTGTCGTGGAAGGGCAGCATCTGGAAGCCGATGGTCAGCATGCCCACCATGATCATCGCGGTGATGAAGCCGAACAACCCGCCGCCGGCCCGGTCCACGTACATCGGGTAGGTCTGGTTGTTCTTGATCAGCGCATCGGCCAGTACCCGCAGCACCAGCAGGGAGACGATGAAGATGGACATCATCGCGATGGCCCGGCCGTGCTCCGGCTGGCGGTCGACCAGGAAGGCGAAGAAGACATTCTCGTAGAGCCCGAAGGCCAGGGCGGAGGCGAGTACGGTCAGGATGCACATGATCACGGCGCTGAACAGCCCGTGGAGCCCCTGGTAGAAGGTGATGGCCAGGATCAGGACCACGGCGAAGAGTGAGAACCACATGGCTTAGCCCTCCTTCCTGGCGGCATTGCCGTCGTCATCGCGGAGCACGCGGAGCACTTCGTGCATGCTGGTCACGCCGTCGATGACCTTCTGCAGGCCGACCTCCTGGAGGTAGAGCATGCCGTTGGCTCGCGACTGGGTGCGGATGGCGTTGACCGGCTGTCCGTTGCGGATCATCTCGCGGATGGGGTCGTCGATTTCCAGTACCTCGAAGATCCCGGTGCGCCCGAAGTAGCCGCTGCCCTGGCAGTTGGTGCAGATGACCGGATTGCCCTTGGCGTCGACCAGGCCGTCCGGCGGCGGGCGGTAAAGCTGCTCGATCTTGTCCGCCGGGAGGTTGGCCTTCTTGAGCAGCGCCGGGTCCGGCTTGTACGCCTGGCGGCAGGCGATGCACAGCTTGCGGGCCAGCCGCTGGCTGATGACCGCGTGCAGCGCGGCCGCCACCGCGTCGGTGTCGCCGGCCAGGCTGACCAGCTTCTTCAGGGCGTCGAAGGAGTCCTTGGCCTGCATGCCTAGGTAGATTTTCTTGCCGTCGGCGGCCTTGGCCACCAGGTGGGCGGTCTCGCGGTCGGGGCAGTCGCTGACCATGACCACGTCGGGCTCGCGGCGGAGGACGGTCTGAAGCTGGCGGGCGAAGCTGGCGTCGGACTTGCTGGGGTCGTAGATGTGCTGGGTGATATTCTCCAGCTCCATCAGCCGCTGCCGCTCGAGGCTGAGCAGGTTCTGCATGAAGGCGTCATGCTGACGCAGGGCGGCGTAGAGCGTGGTGGTCACTCCGCTGGCCTTGGGGCCGGCGACCACCACCAGTCCGCCGGGCTTGGCGGCGAGTTCCTCGACCTTGGTCACCTGTTTGGCCAGCAGGCCCAGGTCGCCGACGCGCAGCCGGTTTTCGTCGCCGACGATCCGCAGGCTCAGCCGCTCGTGCTGGGTGGTGCCGCTGCTGATAACCTCGATGTTGGTGGTGCCGCCCGTGCCGCCGGCGATGCCCCCGCGGATCTTGCCGTTCTGCGGGCGGCGTTTCTCTTCCACGTCCAGCCCGGCGATGGTCTTGACGAAGGTCAGCCCGGCGGAGGCGGCGGCCGGCTCCTCGAAGAGCTCGTGCCGCGGTGTGACCACCCCGTCGATACGGTAGGCCACCCGGACGCCGTTGGCCGCAACCATCATTTCCACCTCGGTGGCCCGCCGCCAGAGGGCGTCGAACAGCAGGGCCTGGGCGGCCTCGTAGGCGTCCTGCTGGTTGGGATCCTCGGGCACCGGCACCTTCTTGCCGTCGTGATCGGTGAGCTTGACGCGCTCGACCGCGTCCATCCGCTCTTCCTTCTTCTTGCCCAGCCCGCCCATCCAGGTCCTGATGTGACGCGGCGTAAACACCCGGGCGGCCGGGTCCACCAGGTTGTTCCGCATGACCACGTACACGCAGCAGGTGCCGGCGGTGACCACGAACCACAGCCCGAAGCCGGCCGCGAACAGCCCGGTGGTCTTCCACGGCATGAGCAGCCAGACGGCCAGCCCGACCACGCCGCCGGCCAGGACCACGCCGTTCCACATCTCGCGGTTCATGCGGCGGACGAAGACGGTGTCCTTGTCCACCCACTGGCAGAAGGACAGCCAGGGCAGGATGCAGACCAGGATCAGGACCACCCGCATCCAACTGATGTAGTTGCCGGTGCCGGGCAGCTCGGCGAGGAGCCCGGGCGCCTGGGCCAGGGTCATGGCAGGGAGGGATGCCGTGGGGATGGCCGGGGCCATGGTCGCCGCCGGCCCACCCGCATCGGCGAGGGCGCCCGGCGAGACCAGCAGCAGGATGGCGACCGCCGCCGTCCCCCTCCAGCAGCGCGACAGGATGAATCTCATGGAAGCTCCGCTCGGCTGGAATTCCGTCTTCCGGGGCGTCCACCCGTCCCGGGGAAGACCGGGCATGATACCGGGATTCGGTCCGGGTGAGTAGGGGGCCGGGAGGCATGCTGGCGCAGGGGCACCGGAGGTACTATCCAAGCTGGGCAGTCCTCAGGATTGACTTCGTGCGCAGGCCTGCGGGTCTTTCCAATGCAGTGGTTTGGCAATCGTTCGTCGCTGCCTGCCTGACGCCCCGGTGGACGAATCCACTTCCACCTGCTTACCCCAGAATCCCGCCCCCGCCCGAGCTGATGCCCTTCAGACGCATCTTCAACTCCTGCGGGTTCGGCGATGCCGCGTAAGCGACCTGCGTCTCGATGAATTCGTTCTCCACCAGGTTCTTCAGGCACTCGTTCATGTCCAGCATGCCTTCGGCCTGCGAGGCGCGGATGACCTTGACGATCTCGTCCTCGCGCTTCTCGTCGATCAGCTTCCGGATGGTCGGGCTGGCGAACATGATCTCCACCGCCGGCACGCGCGAGACGCCCGGCTTGATCGAGGGCAGCAGCTTCTGGCACACGATGGCCTGCAGGTTGAACACCAGCGTCTGGCGGATCAGGTCGCGCGAGCCTTCCGGCAGCAGGTCGAGCACGCGGGTGATGGTCTGGGCGCTGCCCGAGGCGTGGACGGTTCCGAACACCAGGTGGCCGGTCTCGGCCGCGTTCAAGGCGGCCATGAAGGTCTCCTCGTCGCGCATTTCGCCGACCAGCACCACGTCGGGATCCTCGCGCATGAGGTACTTCAGCGCCATGCCGAAGTCCTTCACGTCGACGCCCACCTCGCGCTGGTTGATCAGCGCCTTCTTGTCTTCGAAGAGGTACTCGATGGGATCTTCGATGGTGACGATGTGGCAGGCCCGGTTGGCGTTGATGTAGTCCAGCGCCGCGGCGATGGTGGTGGACTTGCCCGAGCCGGTGATGCCGGCCAGCAGCACCAGCCCCTGGTGATATTCGGTGATCTTGAAGATGGTCGGCGGCAGGTATAACTGGGTGAAGTCGAAGATGTCCTTGTTGACCCGGCGGGCGGCGACGCTGATGGTGCCGCGCTGGCGGAAGAGGTTGACGCGGAACCGGTCGGAGCCGGTGAGCTGGTAGGCGAAGTCGCTGGCCCCGTTCTCCAGGAGCTGCTTCTTCTGATGGTCGTTCATGATCTCGAACCAGATGTCCTCGACCTCCTTGGGGGCCAGCGGCGGGCCCTTGAGCGGGCGCAGGTCGCCCTTGAGCCGCACATGGACGCGCTGGTTGCTCTTGAAGTGCAGGTCCGACGCCTTCGACTCGACCATGTACTTCAGGTACTTGTGGATCCTGGGTTCCGGTTTGCTCGTGGCCGGCTCAGCCGCGGGTGCCGGAGCCGGGGCGACGCTGGGGCCGTCCAGGAGTTCGACCTCGTTCTCGTTCTTGACTTCGGTATCTGCCATCTGCTCCATGCTCCGTTGAGTTCAGCCGTCCGCGAGGACCGCAAGCGGCGACGAAAGCCCGAGGCGGGTGTGCCTTCCTGTCTCCATCCTATGATAACCGATCGCCGCGCGAATGGCGGGATTATAGCCGTACCGTGATGCCCCGGCCCGCCATCATCTCCTTGGTGGCCCGAATCGTGTAAGTCCCGAAGTGGAATATACTTGCGGCCAGGGCGGCATCTGCCTTGCCAATCGTCACCGCGTCGGCCAGGTGCTCGGGTTTGCCGGCGCCGCCGGAGGCCACCACGGGAATGCGGACCGCCTCGGACACCGCCCGGGTGATCTCCAGGTCGTAGCCGTTCAGCGTCCCGTCGGCATCCATGCAGGTCAGCACGATCTCGCCGGCCCCGAGCCGCTCCACCTCGCGGGCCCAGGCGACGGCTTCCTTGCCGGTGGGGATGCGCCCGCCGTTGATGTGGACGTCCCACACCTCCCGCCCGTTGGTGCGGATGCGCTTGGGGTCGATGTTGACCACGATGCACTGGCTGCCGAAGCGCAGGGCGGCCTTGCGGACAAACTCGGGATCGGTCACGGCCGCGGAGTTGATCGAGACCTTGTCGGCTCCGGCGTTGAGCAGGCGGCGGATGTCGTCGATGGTGCGGATGCCGCCGCCGACGGTAATCGGGATGAACACCTGGGCGGCGGTGGCCTCGACCACGTCGAGGATGATGTCGCGCTGCTCGTGGCTGGCGGTGATATCGAGGAAAACCAGCTCGTCAGCGCCCTCCTGCTCGTACTGGCGGGCAATGCCGACCGGATCGCCGGCGTCGCGAAGATTGACGAAGTTGACGCCCTTGACCACGCGTCCGGCATGGACGTCGAGGCAGGGAATGATGCGTTTGGCCAGCATGTTCAACTCTGCGCCGTCGTGATGGTGTCGGCGGCCGGCTGCGTCGCCGACGGTCCGCGGCATCGAGGTCCCGAGTCCTGGCGACCCCGATCCCTGGAGCCCCGTATTGTACTGATCGTGCAGACCCTCGCCAACCCGCGCCCGGTGGAGGCCGCCGCGCGGCCATCGATGTCATCGGCGGGTTGTCGCCGTGGATCTTCGAGCGGCTGCCGCTGCCGGCGGCGCCGGTGATCGCGTAGATCCGCCATCGCCGGTGGGCCGGTTTGAGCTGAGATCCCGGATTTGAAATCGCGGATCTCAGATTTGAAAGCTCAGATGCTGAATCTCAAATCCGGGTCTCGAAGCTGAAATCTCAAACCTGAGATCCCAGATATGAAACCTTAGATCTGAGATCGCGGAGCCTGCGATGCTCATCGTCCGAATCCGGTGCTTGAGATTCGGGCCGCGGGTCGGTCCCGGACGCGGGCTGCGCGCTGCAGCGCGGGCTCACGGGGTCTTGGGCTCCAGGCGCACCTGGAGCTGGGCGACGCCGTCGATCTCGAAATGCTCGACGCGGATGTCGTGCTTGCCCGCGGTGAGCTCGACCTCGACGGTGTTCTCCTTGGGCCCGTGCCAGGTCCAGTCGTCCAGCACCAGCTTGCCGTCGATCCAGACGCGGATGCCGTCGTCGGAGATGGTCCACAGCCGGTACGTGCCCGCGGGCACCTCGACCGTCGTGGTGGCCAGCGTGCCGAAGCGGTCACGCGGCAGGTTGGGACCCAGCCCGCCGCCGCCCCACTTGAAGTCGATCGCCGACAGCGTCCGCTCGTCGATGGGCTTGCCTTCGATCAGCCGCTTCCAGGCGTCGGGGTTCTCGCGCGGATCCTCCGACGGCTCCCACTGGATGAACTTGACCTTCCACTCGGCCGACATCAGCGTGCCGGAGGTGCTGAGCTTCTTGCCACCCGCTTCGACCTCCACCGAGAACGGGGTCATGCCCGACTTCTTCGGGGTGACGGTCAGGTGGCCGGGCAGATCGCCCTCCTTTGGCGAGACCTCGACCTCGCCGGTGACCCTGGTGACCTTGAAGCTGCCCTTGGGCCCGAGCACCTGCAGCGTGGCCTTCTCGGCGCCGAGCACCTTCTTCGGGAACAGCTCGTAGCTGCTGAAGTCGTAGGGACCCCACTCGGTCATGACGATGTACTGCCGGCCGCGCAGCTCCTTGCGGGCCCCGACCGGGCGCGTGTCGCCGTAGACGGGATAATCCTTGGGAGCCTCCCACCGGGGGATGGGCTTGAACGTCTGGTCCACTTTGCTCTTCTCGTCGGCGACGATCTCCTGCTTCACGTCGACCATGCGGTTGCTGATCATCACCGTGTTCTCCGCGTCGCGGAGCTGCACGCCGATGTCGTCCCCGGTGAAGGTGTTGTAGCGGATCTGGTTGTCCTTGCAGGCGGTGCTGTTGGCCTGACCCCAGGGGGACTTCATCAGCCCTTCGTCGTTGTCCCACCACAGGTGGACGCCGCACTTGTTGCCCTTGAACTGATTGTGCTCGATCACGTTGGCGACGCTGTGCTCGATGTTGATGCCGCCGCGTTCCAGCCCATAGGCCATCTCGCCGTTGCCCTCAATCAGGTTGCCGGCGATGGTCGTCTCCTGCGAATAGCCGCCCCACACGCCGCAGATGGCGTTGTACACCAGCCGGTTGCCGATCATGCGGTTGCCGAAGCTGAAGGTCATCTCGATGCCGTGGGCCGGGGCGTAGGAGAAGTCGTTGTTGATCAGCAGGT
>CAYVVX010000231.1:0-7731 GCA_964455315.1 uncultured Planctomycetales bacterium
GGCGATGTCGGGCGGCGCCGGTTCGACGGTCAGCAGCCACGTCTCTTCGTCCTCACCGCGCAGGTTGGTTGCCTTGATGGCGATCGTGTGCGGGCTGCCCACGCTGGTGGCGTTGACCCAGGTGACCTCGCCGGTGGCGCTATGGATGGTCATGCCCGCCGGCCCGCTGACCAGCGTGTAACTCGGTGCCGGTGAGCCTTGCGACAACGTCGGTACCGGCCCGTGATAGGTCGCTCCCTCGGCCACCAGGGCATCATCGATCTCATTGATGACCGGGGGCGCCTGCACGGTGACCAGCCAGGATTCGTCGTCGCTGCCCTCCCCGTTGGCGGCGCGGATGGTGAACGTATGGGGACTGCCGGCCACCACCGGTGTCGGCCAGGTGACTATGCCGGTGCCGCCGTCGATGGAGGCTCCGGCCGGCGCCGCGATCAGCGACCACGTGATGGTCGGCGAACCCTGGAGCAGGTCCGGCGTCGGGCCCACGTACGCGGAGCCGATCTCGAGCGTATCGTTGGCGATCTCGGCGATGATCGGCGCGGCCGGCTGAACTTCGAGCTGATAGCTGACATCGTCAGAGCCGAACGGGTTGGTCACGCCGATAGTGATGGTGTGCGGGCTGCCGACGGCCGTCGCATTATCCCACGACACGACACCGGTCAGCGAATTGATGGTCATGCCGGCCGGTCCGACGAGCAATTCGAAGGTGAATGGTGGCACGCCAGCCGCGGCAAACGGCGCGGGCCCGGTGTAGTCGGCGCCCTCTGCGACCGTGTCGTTGGGGAGGCCATCGAGCGTCGGGGCCTGCCCGGTGGCCAGGTGGATGGATCCGGGGCCGCCGTTCTGGAAACCGGCTCCCCCGTCGATCAGGATCTGGTCGATCGAGAACCCGGAAATGTCATTGTAGAAGAGCGCGATGCGCCCGCCGCCGCCGCCGCCACGGAATGTACCCCCGCCGGTGCCGCCGCGGGCGACGATGATGCCGGTGCCGGAGTAACTGTCCGCGGTAATGAGCACGCTGCCGCCCGAACCGCCGCCACCCGTACCGGGCGTAGCACCATCGGAACCCAGGAGCCCGTCGACAACCACACCGCCCTGTACGGCGAGGCGAATGCGCCCGCCGCCGGCGCCGCCGTTACTGCCTCCGCCTGAGCCAAGGTCGACCGGCTCGATGACAGAGCCGTAGGTACCGCCGCCAGGGCCACGGGATCCCGCGCCGCCCACGCCGCCGTAGCCACCGCCGCCCGCGTCGGAGAAGCTGGCATCGGGCGCCGCGCCGGGGCCTTGGGCCGGACCGAAACCGCGACCGCGCGTCGAGACGAAGCCCTCCGACTCAACGATGAGGTCGCCGAGGATACGTGCGTCCAGATACTCACCGGGCTGATGGCTCCAGACGCCCTCATTGCGCACGATGACATTGCCGGGAATGATAACGCCGGCATCGACCAGATCGGTGCGTGCGCCGGTGTCCGGCTGGAGGCAGTTGTCGATGATGAGGTTCCCGAGCGTGCCGTCCGTCTGAACAAACAAGGTTCCGGCACCGCCCACGCGGTTGGCAGGCCCGCCGCCGCAGGCCGTGAAATCACCCGAGAAGCCTTCCGACGAGAAGTAAGCAAGCGCAATGCGACCGCCGCCGCCGCCGCCACGGTTGGTATTCCCGTTGGTGCCGCCGCCGTTGGCGTGCACAGTTCCACTACCGGCCAGCCCGCCAATCGCGTCAATCCAGATGCTGCCGCCCGATCCACCGCCGCCACCGCCGGTGGAATTGCCGTCGGCACTGATGTGCCCATCAACGATCATGTCGCCGGCGATGGTCAGCCGGATCGCCCCACCGCCGGGGCCGCCGCCGCTGCCGCCGCCGCTGCCGAAGTCCACCGGTTCGAGGACCGAGCCGTACGTTGCTCCGCCGATGTTGCGGGATCCGCGGGCGCCCGCGCCGCCGAATCCGCCGCCGCCCGCGTCGGAGAAGGATGCGCCGGGTGCTCCACCCGGTCCCTGTTCGGCGGTGTGCCCGCGCCCATTCGCGGAGATGAATCCGCCATCCTCAACGATCACACTGCCGGCGATGTCCATCGCCAGCGCGGTCAGTCGCTTATGGCTGAGAACACCCTGGTTGCGCACGATCAGATTGCCGGGCAGCGTCTCCGCCGGGCCCACCAGGTCGGTGCGTCCGGACGTCTCAGGCTGATCGCAGTTGTCGATGATCAGATCGCCGAGGGCACCGTTCACCTGGCGATAGACTGTGCCCGCGCCGCCCAACCGGTTGGCCGGACCGCCGCCGCATGCGCTGGCGATGCCGGTGAAGGTTTCCGAGTCGTAGTAAATCGCGATGCGTCCGCCGCCGCCACCGCCGCGGTTGGTGTTGGGAGTCGAGCCGCCGGTCGCGTCGATCGAGCCGGTGCCGGTAAGCGCGGCCGCGTCGATCCAGAGGCTGCCGCCTGATCCGCCACCGCCGCCGCTGGTGTCGTTGCCGCGGGCGCTGATGCTGCCGTCCACCACCAGGTCGCCGGTGATGGTCAGGCGTATCGCGCCGCCCCCTGTGCCACCTCCGGAACCACCGCCGCTGCCGAAGTCCACAGGCTCCAGGAAGCTGCCGTAGGTTGTGCCGCCGATGTTGTTGCTGCCATTGCCGCCGGCACCGCCATATCCGCCGCCGCCTGCGTCAGAGAAGCTGGCGTCGGGTGCCCCACCTGGTCCCTGTGTGGCCGGGAAGCCGCGCCCATTGGCGGAGATGAAGCTGTTCTCCTGTACGGTGACGCCGCCCGCGACGTCCATGACCAGCGCGGCCAGCGGCTTGTGGCTGAGCACGCCGCGATTGCGGACGATGAGATTACCGGGCACGGACTCGGCCGCATTGACCACGTCGGTCCGGCCGGAGGTCGCCGGCTGATCGCAGTTGTCGATGATCAGATCGCCGAGTGAGACGGCGGAGTTCTTCGTGTACACGGTGCCGGCACCGCCGAGACGATTCGCGAGGCCGCCGCCGCACGCGGTCATGCTGCCTGTGTATGCCGTCTCATCAAAATAGAGGGCAACACGCCCGCCACCGCCGCCGCCGCGATTGGCGTTGTCCCCAGCGCCGCCGGCCGCACGAATGGCACCATTGCCGCCGAACAGCGCGCAGGTCAGCCAGATACTGCCGCCGGAGCCGCCGCCGCCGCCGCCCGCGTTGGTGCCGTCCGAGGTGATGTCGCCATCGACGGTGAGATTACCGGTGATATCCAGCTTGAGGGCGCCGCCGCCTGTGCCGCCGGCGCTTCCGCCGCCGCTGCCCAGGTCGGTGGGCTCGAGGAACGAACCGTAAGTCGTGCCGCCGATGTTGTTGGAACCGTTGCCTCCTGTGCCGCCGTATCCCGCACCGCCGGCATCACTGAAACTCGCATTCGGAGCACCACCCGCCCCCAGGGTCGCACCGAAACCGCGGCCGTCAGCCGAAATGTGCCCGCCCGCCTCAACGGTGACATCGCCGTCAACCGTAACGAGGAACGGCGCCTGGGACTTATGACTCCAGACCGCTTCCCCGCGGATGATCACATGCCCCGGCACATTCACAGGGCTTGTGACCACATCGGTCCGGCCGCTGGTCGAAGTCCATGCCCGACCGCAGTTATCGAGCGTCAGCGTGCCCAGTTCCGCATCGGTTTCCTTGACGTATACCGTGCCCGCACCGCCGTGCCTTGCCCCGGCGGATGTTCCTCCGCACGCCACGTAAGCACCTGCGAAGTCGTCCGTATCGGCATAGACGGCGATGCGCCCGCCGCCGCCGCTGCCGCGATTGGCGTTGCTGCCGTCGCCGCCTGAAGCACGAATGGTGCCATCGCCGCTGAAACCGCCGGCAGTGACCCAGACACTTCCGCCTGAGCCGTTGCCGCCGCTGCCGGCATTGGTGTCGTCGGCACTGATGGTGCCGGCGAGGGCCAGATCGCCGGTGACCACAAGATTGATCTTGCCGCCGCCGATGCCGCCGCCGGAACCACCACCTGAGCCGAAGTCATCGGGCATGAGGAACGAGCCGTAGGTTTCTCCGCCGACGTTGTTGGCGCCGCGGCCACCCGCCCCACCGTACGCACCGCCGCCGGCATCGCTGAACGACGCGGCCGGCGCACCTCCGGGCCCCAGCCCGGCACGGAATCCCTGCCCGCTGGCGGAGATGGCGCCGTCGGCGTCGATGGTGAGGTTGCCGTCGATGACCGGGTTGAAGGCAAGCTGCCGGCTGACGCCCCAGACCGCGCCGCCGCGGACGATGACATCGGCGGTGATGTCCTCTTGCCCGGCGACGAGGTCTGTTCGCGCTCCGGCGTTGCCGCAGTTGTCGATGATGACCTGCCCGGAGAGCTGGTCATCATCCTTCAGGTGGATGGTGCCCGCCCCGCCGCGTCGACCGTCCGCTGAGGTTCCACCACAGGCGGTGATCGGCCCGCTGTGACTTCGCTCCACGTAGTTGATGGCGATACGCCCGCCGCCACCGCCACCGCGCAGAGAATTGTTAGAGTTGCCGCCGTCGGCACGGATGTCGCCGGTACCATTGAAGGCAACCGCTGAGATCCAGACACTTCCACCCGAGCCACCCCCGTGCGCCGCGTTGCCGCCGTTGGCAAGAATGGAGCCGTCCACGGTCATTGTCCCCTCGACCGCCAGGCGAAGTCGCCCGCCGCCGGCACCACCGCTGCTGCCCCCACCGCTGCCAAGCTCCGCGGGCTCGAAGATGGAGCCGTAGGTGAAGCCGCCGACCTCCCGGTTGCCGTTGGCTCCGGTTCCGCCGTAGCCGCCGCCGCCCGCTTCACCGAAGCTGGCGCTGACTGCGCCGCCGGGACCCTGCGTCGCCGGGAAGCCTCTACCGCTGACGTCAACGCGGCTGCCTGCCTCAATTGTGCAATTCCCCGTGATGATCAATTGTGCGCCATCGGTCTCCGCCGACGCGTGCGTGACCACCCCGCCGCTGGTCACCAGCAGCTCGGTGAAGCTGTGTTCGCCGGTGATGGTCAGGGTCGCGCCGCGGACTTCGAGCGGCTGGCCATCGAGGGAGAGATCCGCCGCGGTGATGGTGGTGTTGGAGGTGATCACCGCCGCATGAGCACCGGCCGCCGACCAGGCCAACAGCAGGGTCCACGCGGTGAGCCTCAGCGGGCCGGTCCCGGCGGCAGATCGGTGATTCGTGTCCATCTTGTCTCCCCACACTGCGACAGCATGACCATCGGGGCCGGCTGCCGGCCCGTATAAGACCATGCTTGCTCTGTGTGCGACCCGCGCGGTGGCGGAACCCGGTCCCCGGTGGACCTTCGCGAAATGGTGTGCTTCTTTTCCTAGCCGCTGAGTGGTCCAATCCCCCCTCGGCCGGTGGGTCGAACCGCGGAGCTTTAATTCATCTACAAGCAACCATCTGCCGGGTGGCTAAGGTCGAGTCTCCTGCCGTTCCGGCCACCCCCGGGCATCCTGTCCGGCTGTGCCCTATCTCAGATTAACCACTTGACGCGGCAGCAACAAAGAAAAAAGGCCGTTTCTCATGGTTTTGTCCAATGCCGACCTGCGACACCAGTCATCCTGCGCTCTTCCGGCCGCCTGCGTCTCGCCGAAGCGGGGTGTCGTCGGGCGGGTTAAAGTAGACCGGCGCGCCGAGGAAGTCATACTGCCCGTCGCCGTTGACGTCGGGAATGGGGATGCCCCAGCGGCGGCGAAGTGTTCGCGACCAGACGACCTGCTGGCCGTCGCTGCCGCGGACGCGGAGCATGTCGGCGTCCTCCGTGGCGAAGATGATGTCGTAGCTGCCCTGCGGCGTGGCCAGGTACTGGAAACCGCGGGTATCGCTTTCCTCGGTGCGGGTCCACAGGGTCTCGCCCGTGCGCGCGTCGATCAGGCGCGTGGTCCGCGGGTGGGCCTCGACGGACAGCATGAGCAGGTCGGCCGAGGGTGTGCCGCCGAAGTTCGGGGCGCCGTAGGGGAATTGCAGGGCGTTCTGAAAAAGCTGACCATGCAGATCGTGGGCCATGTGACTCAAGTCGCCGTCCTGCGTCCAGAGGTGGCTGCCATCGTAGCCATCAATGGCCGAAACCTGGCTGTCGCCGCCGGCGAGGATGATCGATGCATCGCCGTCGGGCAGGACGAAGATGCCGGTGGGCGTGAAGGGCAGCGTCGCGGACCAGATCTCGAGCTGCTCGGGCAGCGTGAGGGCCCGCAGGGTGGTGCCGCTGGCCACGATGATGTGGTCCGGCGGTGCGGCCAGGGCGAAGGCGGCCGGAACGATCGACGCGGCCAGGATGGACAGCGGGCGCAAAACGGTTGACGTGTGCATCGGTTCTCCCTGCTTCCCAGCGGACGGACGTGACGATCGGCAACTCAGAGGACAGGGTAGAGCCGGTCTGCGCTTCTGTCAAGAACTTTTTCGACAATCCGTGAGACGGGATGCTCCGAGGTTAGTCGGTCGCGGCACCCTTCGCCTGGGCGGCGCCGAACCCGCGATCAAAGCAAAACAAAGATCGACGGCCGGGCGCGGCTCCCCCTGCGCGCGCCCGGCGTCGATATGAGAACTCCGATCTGGTGCCTGCCCGGAGGTTTATCTCCATGGGCAGGCTGGAACTGCCGGGTTCACGCCCGGTCAGCGCCGGGACCACCACCGTCTCCGCCGCGGCATGAACCAGAGAGCCAGTCCGGAGGCGATCATGGCCTGACAGGTACCGGTACCACAAGGAGGACCGGGCGCGCAGACCACTTCATCGAACTCAGCAGTAAGAGCAAGGGCAGGATTCAAAGCATTCGGACTGGCGGAAAACACGATTGGTGGGCTCCAACCGGAAGGGCTGTTGAATTCAATCGCGTACGTATAGCCGATTTCGAGTCCGTCCTCACGCTGTCCGCTGTTCCGCCAAGTTTGAGTTTCAGCACGACGCCATTGCGCGCCGGCATCAACGGCGCTTTGCGGGACGATGAATACAGTGATTGACCCCGTCTGTGGCGGCGGTGGTGGTTCTTGCGTGACCGTGTGCGTCCGGCCGGCGACGGTAATGGTCCCTGACCGGGATGTCGAGCCAGTGTAAGGAGAGACGGAGTAGAGGATAACTGCACTTCCCGATCCACTAGAACTCCCTGAATTAACGGTTATCCAGGAATCGTTGCTCCCGGCAGTCCAAGAGCATCCACTTGCGAGGGTAAGAGAGACACTTCCAGCGCCGCCTTCCGCTTCAAAGCTGCGACTGCCAGGAGTAATGGAAGCAGTGCAATCAGGGGACTGTGTCACCGTGAATGTCTTGCCCGCCACGGTAATGGTCCCCGATCTGCTTGATGTCCCGGTGTGAGCAGCCACGCTGTAGTTCACGGTGCCGTTACCGCTCCCGTTGCTTCCAGAAGTGACGTTGATCCAAGTCGCGTTGCTGGTTGCCGTCCTGAGACAGCCACTATTCAGCGTTACTGCGATACTGCCGGTACCACCTGCCGCGTCGAAACTCCTGTTGGAAGGTGAGATCGAGGCCGTGCAGTCAATCGGGTTTTGAGTCACCGTGAACGTCCTGCCCGCCACGGTAATGGTGCCTGACCTAGTTGATGTCCCGGTGTGAGCAGCCACGCTGTAGTTCACGGTTCCGTTACCGCTCCCGGGGCTTCCAGAACTGATGGTGATCCAGTTCGGGCCCGGTGTGGCCGTCCATGCGCAGCCGCTGTTCACGGTCACTGCGATGCTGCCGATCCCACCCGCCGCCTCGAAACTCCTGCTCGTCGGCGAGATCGAGGACGTACAATCAA
>CAYVVX010000232.1:0-7717 GCA_964455315.1 uncultured Planctomycetales bacterium
CAGGACCGCCATACAGCAGGGTCACATGTTGCATGTGTCTGCCGCCGTCGGTTTCATCGTAGTTGCCACCCATGATCAGGTCGAGCCAGCCGTCCGCGTTCAAGTCGGCGATCTCCACCGTTGAGGCGGAGTGGACCTGCATCACGGTCTGGCGGCCCGTGTCGTAGGTACCATCCGTGCTTCCCCAGAAGAAGACCAGGTTTGAGCTCATCACGTCCGGGAAGATCAGGTCCAGGCAGCCATCCTGGTCCAGATCGGCAACGGCGGCGGTCTGGCCGTAACGGACAGCCATGGGCAGTACGGTCATGTGTCTGCGACTGAAACCCTGAGCGTTGCCCCACAGGATGATGCCCGCGGATTGGGGGAGTTTCTTTTCCGGGCTGTCTTCCTCCACCGCTGCATCGCCCTTCGGCGGCAGGTCCGTCTCGTTTGGCGTGGTCGCCTGCTGCGTCGCGTCCAGGCCGCCCGGCATGACCGCGTCCAGATAGCCGTCCCGATTCAGATCCGCGAGGGTCACGCCGTGACCCTTCGGCACGTCCAGAATGTCGGAGTGCTCGGCAGCGAAACCGTCGGGGCCGCCGTGATGGAGGATGCCCTGTGGATAGATGATGTCCACAAAGCCGTCGTCGTTGACATCGCCGGCCGCCATGGCGTCGCCGGTGGTGGGCAGCCAGCTCATTGCCGCTGTCGAGTAGTGATGCCGCGCGTTGCCCCAATAGATGAGGGTTCCCGGCGAAGTGACTTCATCGCCGAGCGTATTCCGGCCGCTGCTGTTGGAGTTGACCAGGACGAGGTCTTGATTCCCGTCATCGTTGAGGTCCGCCGCTGCGGTGCTGATGGCGCCGAAGCCTTGGAGATCGCGCCGATGGGCAGGATCGAAACCTTCCGGTCCATTCCAATAGATATAGCTGTTGACATCTGAGGTGTGTTCGTTGCGGTGATTGGCGAAGGCAAGATCCGGCCATCCGTTGCCGTCGAAGTCGGCCGCCGTCACCGAGGGTGAGTCCATGGTGGGCAACTCGGTCCGACGCACGGAGGCGAAACCATCTTCGTTGCCCCAATAGATCCAGGCGGCCCAGTGTCCCTGGCCGTCGGCGTGGCGATTGGCGAATACCAGATCGAGGAAGCCGTCCTGATCGAGATCGGCTGATACGCATGCCTCCGCGGCCAAGGTAGGCAACTCGCACCATGCCTTCTGCTCCAGTCCGTTCCCGGTCGATTGCCGAAGCTCGGCCCGGTTATCGGAATGCATGATGACCAGATCGGCGCTGCCATCCGCGTTCAGATCGTCGATGTGGACGCCGACAGGATGTCCGCCTTCCCAAACCGCTCTGCGCTCGGGCGAAAAGCCCTGCACGCCATTCCAGTAAACGTACACGCTCTTATGCCGGGAGTTGTTATTCAGGAAGACCAGGTCGGTGTAGTCATCGCGGTTGAGATCTCCGGCCACGCAGTTCACGGCACTGATCGTCGGCAACGAGGTCCTTCGGGTATCACTGAAGCCTGTCGGGCCGTTCCAGTAGATGTAGGATTCGAGATGATGGCTGAATCCGAAGGACTCGCCCAGTTCGTGCCCCCGGTTTGCGAAAACGAGGTCCACAAAGCCGTCTCTGTTGAAGTCCGCCGCAGCGACGGCCGTTCCCCCCAGTGTAGGGAGGCGGGTGAGACGGCGGGGATCAAATCCCTCCGCTCCGGCCCAGTAGATGAACGCATCGGCATGGACGGAGAAGTTGTGGATCCAGTTGCAGAGCACGATGTCTTTGCGGGCGTCGTTGTTCAGGTCGACCAGCAGGCAGCGTCCGCCACCCTCGGCGGGCAGGCGGGTAACGTTGTTCTTTCTCAATTCGATTTGTCGAAGCAGGCGGACCAGCGGCTGATGCTCCGGGATCGGTGGCATGATCGACTCGGGTCCGTTTCGGGTGCCCCAGTAAATGAGCAGGTCCGGCATCTCCAGCGTCGCGTGAGACTGGCCGATCAGCAGGTCCAGGTAACCATCGTTGTTCAGATCCCATCGGTTGATCATCTGGATGGCGCCGGAGGCGGACACGTAGAGGTTCTCTCCGCTATTACCCAGGGTCCCTGCCGCAAAGCCCGCATGACTGGCATGGGTCTGCCAGACTTCGTGACCGGCATCATTCTCCGCTCGAGCGGACGCCGGAAGGTACTGAAACGTCAGTGCCAAAGGCAGAAGGTAACCTGAAAGGCGCGACCGGCCGTTCTTTGAAGACTTCAATTGCATGTCATCATCCCGTTTCTGAGGTGGGGTGAACGCAAGCGCCTGGCCCATCCTCCAAGGGAGCCCGGCAGCGCGTTCAGGAGGTTTATCGGAGCAGGCTTCACCGGGCGGATGCGGCCGTGGGGTATGACTTGCGCTGCTCGGCCACGCTCGATTGGTAGCGGGCGAAGGCTTTTTCGTCGAGCCGTGCGCTGACGCCGTAATGCACCAAGCCGAGGGATCGTCGATGCCTGTCGCTCCGGTTTGCGCCGGCCATGTGAATGGTGAGCGAGTGATGGGCGAAGCAGTCTCCGGCGTTGCCCGCGGCAACGAACAGGCCGGCAGGTTCGTAGGACGCCTCTGCGATTCCCTGGGAAAACCCGACGACGCCGGAAGCGGCATGGTCGATGACGCCGCGCTGGTGCGAGCCGATGACATAGGACATGCAGCCGTTGTCCTGGTCGCAGTCATCCAGCGCCACCCACAGGGTCACGGCATGGTTGGGCACCAGGCAGAAGTAGTATCCATCCTGGTGGGCGGGCGTGGACTTGCCGATGCGCGGGCCCTTGTCGAAGTATTCGAGGGTTTGCGGCACGACCTCTTCCCCCAGCAGGGCGGCGGCCAGGCCGCGGGCCTTGGGCCCGTTCAGCAGCTTCGCGAAGAAGGTGTCCGCCTTGTCCATGTTCACCATCATCCTGGCAAAGCGCACATCCCCGTCCACATCGTAGAGTACGCGGTAGGGCTCCAGATTCGGTGCGATCTGCTCCTGATAACGCTGCAGGTTTGCCCGGACATCCGCCAGCTCGTCCGTCGAGAGGAACGCGGGAACATGAGCATAGCCCTTCCCGGCGAACGACGGTCGCAAGCTCGAAAACGGGTTCGCATGCATGAGTCTCTCCTGGTCGGGCCGGATCGCGCGCCGTCACCACGCGTCAGTCCGGCAGATGCTTCTGGAAGTACCTGAGCCAGTTGCCGTGGAAGATGTTGTCCACGTCCTGTTCGCTGTAGCCGCGCTCGCGGAGGGTGGGCACCAGCTTGTGCAGGTCGGCGATGGTGTCGAGGCCCTTGGGCGTCTGCTCGGTGCCGAAGCCGCCGTCCAGATCGCTGCCGATGGCCACGTGGGCGCAGTCGCCGGCCAGCTGGCAGATGTGGTCGATGTGGTCCACGGCCGCGGAGATGTTCACCACGTTGCGGTCGGTGACGCCGCGCTTCCAGCCGGGATGGAGCATCCAGGCGTCGAAGGCCACGCCGATGACCGCGTCGCGCTCCAGCAGCCGGCGGATCTGCTCATCGGAGAACTGCCGGTCACCGGGCACCAGGGCCCGGCAGTTGTTGTGGCTGGCCAGCACCGGCCCGTCGAAGTGATCCAGCGCCTGGAAGAAGCCCTTGTCCGACAGGTGGGTCAGGTCCAGGATCATGCCCACGCGCTGCATCTCGCGGAGCAGCTCATACGCCGCCGGCAGCAGCGGACCTTCCCTGCCGGTGCCGTCGCCGTACTGCCCGTGCCCGTAATGGGTCAGCCCCAGGCTGCGCAGCCCGTCGTTCCACCAGCGCTCCAACTGATCGGGCGAGGTGATCGGGTCGGCGCCTTCCATGGCCAGGATCACGCCGATGGGGGCGTCGTCGCGCGGCGACCACTTCGCCCAGTGATCGTTCAACTCGGCGGCGGTGGCGATCATGCGCAGCCGGCCAAGCCGCTGCATGTCGTGGTAGTAGGCGAGCTGCCCGCGGGCGACGGCGGCGGCGATCTCCGGCAGCGGGTTGTCCAGCCGGACGCGAAGCTGGCCCTCCTTCGGCGATTTGTAGTCGCGGGGGGCCCGGACCAGCAGCGTACCCAGGCAGACGGCCACCTCGGCGCGGCGCATCTCCGGGAAGCAGGTGGTGGCCCGGCCGCGGCCGAGTTCGTCGGTCATGCCCTGCTCGGCCTGGTTGATGGCGTCGAGGGAGGCGTTCAGATCGCGGCCCCATTGGACGGCCACCCAGGAGAGATCGAGATGCGAGTCGATGATTCGTGTCATGGTTGATCCAGGGGATAGTACTTGTCGGCCAGTTCGCGCACGCTCCATGCGTGCTCGAGGAGAAGCTTCTCCCAGCGTTTCACTTCCTCGTCGGTGTAGTCATAGAAGCCGCGACGTGTGCGGATGCCCTCGGCGCCGGATTCGATCAGCGCGCGCATCCGTTCCGGCAGGGCGGTGGTGGTGGAAAGCTGCGGGAACAGCCGCTCCATGACCTTCGCGTAGGCGGGCAGCCCGGTCAGGTCCATCCAGCGGAACGGCCCGCAGAAGGTGGCATACAGCCCCAGGGCGTTGCGGAAGGAGCGGTCGATGGTCTCGACGTCGGCGATGCCCAGTTCCAGCAGGTTGAAGGCTTCGCGGTAGAGGGCGTAGCCCAGCCGGTTGGCGATGAACCCCTCGATGTCGCGGCGGACGACGGCGGGCTCCTTGCCGGTGAGCTTGCCCAGGCGCATGGCCGCGTCCAGCGTCGCCTCCGAGGTCCGGTCGCCACAGATCAGCTCCAGGAAGCGGGTCAGGTGGCAGGGCTCGGCCCAGTGCATGCCGATGAACCGCTGCGGATGCTTCCGGTCGCTTTGGAGCAGCGTGATGGGCAGGGCGGAGGTGTTGCTGGCGACGGGCACGTCCGGGCCCACGGCCGATTCGATCCCGTCGAAGACCTCACGCTTGACGGCGAGATCCTCGAACACGCTTTCGATCACGAAATCGGCGCCGGCCACGTCCTCGACCCGGTCCACGGCGGTGTAGCGTTTCCGCCAGTCGTCGCGGCGCGGGGCCTCGATGACCCGGTGGGCAACCAGTTCGTTCAGGCCGTGCTCGATGTACGCCATGGCAGCGTCATGCGTTTCCCGGCGGCGGGCCTGGCCGATGACCTTCAATCCCCCGGCCAGCAGGCAGGAGGCGATCCCGCGCCCGAGCAGGCCCAGCCCGACCACGGCCACCGTTTCGATCTGCGCTTGCTGATTCATGCCCTGTCGCCCCTCACCGCCCCGGCTGCTTCGAGACCCAGCAGGGCCAGGCTGTCCCGGTGAATCATCGTTTCGATCGCCTCGCTGTTCAACCGCGGCAGGGCGGTGCCGGCGAGCATGGCGTTGAGCCGGCGCAGGCCGTCGATCGAGGCATTCACGTTGCTGAACGGATAGTCGGTGCCGAACAGCACCTTGTCCCACACCCCGTACTCCTGCACCAGCATCAGGCTGTGATACAACTGGAAGGGGCGGTAGTGCAGGGCGCTTACGTCGGCGTACACGTGCGGATGCTTGCGGATGACCGCCACGCACTCGCCTTCGAAAGGGTGACCCAGGTGAGCGAGGATGATGCGCACGTCCGGGAAGCGGATGGCCACGCGATCCAGGCGGCGGGGTAACGTGTGTTCCAGCGGGGCCTGGCTGACGAAGGTGGTGCCGGTGTGCAGCAGGACCGGCAGCCTGCGCTCGGCCGCGTAGGCCCACAGCGGATCGAGCATGGGGGCATCGGGGTCGAAGCCGGCATACATGGGCAGCAGCTTGATGCCGCGCAGGTGCAGTTCCTCGTGCCCGAAGCGCATCTCCTCCTGCCAGCCGTCCCGGGTGGGGTCGACGGAGAGGAAGCCGATCAGCCGGTCGGGATGCCGGCGGACGTACGAAGCGACGTAAGCGTCATCGACCCACAGTCCGCTGAGAGCGGCCTTGCCGCCGAAGACGATGGTGCGGGTATCGGCCGGCGCGGTCGCGGCGTAGGCGTCGAAGGCGACGGTCAGATCGACCTCGACGCCGGCCCGGGCCCGGCGGGCCTGCTCGCGGAAGCGATCCGTGAAGTGTTCCGGGTATTTCCACGCATGACTGTGCACGTCGACGATCATGCTTGCTCCGTCAGGACAGCTTGCCGCGGGCGTCGATGACCAGGCGTTCGAGCTCACCGCCGGGATGGATCAGCCAGGCGGCGTCCTGGAGATTCACGCACGGGCAGATGTGATTGGGAATCACCGTGACCCGCTCGCCGAGGCGCGGGCGGCGCCGGCAGCGGCTCACGTCGATCTGCCCGTGTTCCTCGCTGAGGCGGGTGAGCTTCGCCTCGGGATACTCGACCACGCAGCCGTGCCCGCTGTCCGGCGCGGGCAGGCAGCGGTCGCTGGTCAGCGTCTTGGTGCCGGCGTCGATGACCACCTGGTCGGGCACCGCATCGCTGACCACGGTCGCGACGATGCGGGCGGCACAGTCGTCGAGCGTGCAGAAGCCGCCATGGACCGTGTTCATGTCGTTGAAGATGTAGGTGCCGGGGCGGATCTCGGTCAGCTCCGGGATCAGGTGCGACTGGTACGCCGTCGGCGTCGAGCCGCCGGAAACGATCTCCGCGTTGAGTCCGTCGCGCTGGAACAGCACCAGCGTTTCCGCCAGCCGGGCGGAGATGCTGCGCAGCGCCGGCTCCTGCTGCCCGGCCGGGTTCCAGACGTGCCCCGGGTAGCACATCAGCCCGCGCAGCGTGAGCCCCTCGGTATCGTCCACGCGTTTCGCCAAAGCCAGGGCATCCTCCGGGCTCTGCACGCCGGTCCGACCGAAGCCCACGTCGATGTCCACGAGAATGCCGATCCGCACGTGCTGCTGCCGGGCGGCCGAACCCAGGGCCTCGGCCGCCACGGCGCTGTCGATGGCCACGGTCACGCTCGCGCGGTTGGCCAGCACCGCCAGTCGCTGGCACCGCGAGGGATCCACCGCCGGGTAAGCCAGCAGCAGATCATCGCAGAGATCGGCGAAGCACTCAGCCTCGCCCACCTTGGCGACCGTCAGGCCCGGGCTGCCCGCGGCAAGCTGCTGAGCGGCCAGGACGCGCGACTTGTGCGTCTTGGTGTGGGGGCGAACGCGGAGGCCATGCGGCGCCGTGTAACCGCCCAGCCGATCCAGGTTGCGCCGAACGACGGCCGCATCGATCACCATCATCGGCGTGGGCAGATGCTGCATGGGATCATCAGGGCGTTCGTCCGGCATCCGCCTATGTTTACCTTATCGGCGTGCCGGACACCAGTGGGCGGACGGGATCGAATCAACTGCCCTGGATGGCGCCGCGCACGGTGAGCGGTACGCCCGACTCGGCCATGCTGCCGCCGAATTCCATCGCCGTCTGCGAGGAGGGCAGGTCCAGGAGCCACGGCCAGGCGGCATTGTTGGTCTTGAGGTTCTTGACCCAATCGGCATGGCCGTCCAGGTAGCCAATGTTGATCCCGGCACAACTGGACCGGTTGCCGGATTGTTTGAAGGCGTAGAAGCGCCCGTACCCGATCTCGGAGCGCCCGAAACCATCGGCATGGTTGAAGTAGAAAGTGGAGTTGGGTGCATTGGGGGTCGGACCCGCTCCGCCGGCCCAAAAGGCGTCCTGAACGATGGCCACCCTGGCCGGGCTGCCGCCGCCGGTCCACTCCGGCTTCGGGGCCCAGGGAGCCTGCATGGAGGTACCCTTGAAGACTTAGCGCGGGCTTCGCCCGCAACCCAAGCGCGTGATGAATAGTGTTGCTCCA
>CAYVVX010000233.1:0-4028 GCA_964455315.1 uncultured Planctomycetales bacterium
CTGGCCAGCGACGCCCGGCAGAAGCACATCATCATCATCAGCGACGGCGACCCGCAGCCGCCCAGTGCCGCCACCATCAATAGGATGGTCGCCAACAAGATCACCTGCTCCACCGTTGGCATCGGTTTCGGGGTCCACGTCATGGAGCAGACCCTCAAGGACATCGCCAGGAAGACCGGCGGCAGGTACTACGCCTGCAAGAACTCCAGCCAGCTCCCCCAGATCTTCGTCAAGGAAACCAAGGTGGTGAAGCGCTCCCTGCTGGAGGAGGAGGACTTTCAGCCTCAGGTGGCAGGCTTCAGCCAGGTACTGGAGGGTATCCGCGAGCAGGTGCCCGTCCTGGGCGGGCTGGTCCTGACCACGCCCAAGCCCGACATCACCATGCCGCTGTTCCGGGCCACCACCGACGGGAACGATCCCGTGCTCGCGTACTGGCCCAACGGCATGGGCAAGATGGCCGTCTTCACCAGCGGCTGGTGGCCGCGCTGGGGCGCCCGCTGGGCGGCCTGGCCGGCGTTCAGCAAGTTCTGGGCCCAGCTCATCCGCTGGTCGCTGCGGCAGAGCGGCTCAGCCGACTTCGACGTCATGACCCGCCTGGACGGCAACACCGGTCGGGTGGTGGTCGAAGCGCTGAACAAGGACGCCAGGTACTTGAATTTCATGCGGCTCAAGGGCAACGTCACCGGTCCGGACGCCGAGCCGCGCGAGATCTTCCCGGTGCAGACCGGCCCCGGCCGATACGAAGCCACCTTCCCGGTGGGCATGCACGGGAACTATCTCATCGACATGCGCTACGAGTACGACGAGGATACCGGCGGCGCCGGCAAGACCGTCGGCGGCATGATCAACACCGGGCTGAGCCTGCCGTTTTCCCCCGAGTTTCGCGAGTTGGGCTACAACCCCGCGCTGCTCGAGGAGGCCCGCGAACGGACCAGCGGGCGGGAGCTGGTCATGGACACCGCCAGGGACGACGTGTTCAACAAGGCCAACCTGCCGGTAGTGGTGGATCGCCGCCCGGTCTGGCGCTGGGTGCTCGGCTGGCTGCTGCTGCCTCTGTTCCTGCTGGACGTGGCGGCGCGGCGGCTGGCGTCGCGGGTGGCCTTCTCGGTCTACGTGGAGCTGGCGGTCCTGGCTTTCATGTGGGCGGTCATGTACACGCTGCACGCAGGCCTGTGGGGCTACGTCGGGGCACTGGTGCTGGCCGTACTGATCGGGTGGACCATCCGGTGGCGGAGCATCGTACCGGCCATCGAGTTTTTCACCTCCGGAGGCAGGGCGCTGGCCGGTGCCGGTCAGCGGGGGGCGCAGTCGGTGTCGCAGCTGAAGGGCGTGCGCGAAAAGGTGCGTGAAGGTTTCACCGGTGAGCCGTCCACGCAGGAGCGCCGCGGCGGGACCGTTCCGCTGGAGGCTCCGGCGGACAAGCGCCGCCGCTTCGATCTTGGCGAGAAGGCCGGCGACAAGGCCGCCGGCGACCTGAGCAAGGAGCTTGGCGGTGCCGAGCCGGAGGATCCGTCCAGGCCAAAGCCCAGGCCGACCCCCGGCCAGCCGGGTCAGGACATGACCTCGCGGCTGCGGCGGGCCAAGCGGCGGGCCAGGGATGAGATGGAGGACCGCGGTGGGGATGAGGACAAGAGTTGAGGCATTCTTTGCGACCAGCGTGAGATCCCAATTCGCGGGATGACGGCACGTTGCGGTGGCTCGGAAACACACGGGAGATGATGAGATGGCTGAGGGAATCGACCCGCGCATCGAGAAGGCGACCGAGGAGTTCCGCCGCAAGTACGCCCGGCTCCGCGAGGAGGTGGGCAAGGCGATCGTCGGGCACGGCGACATCGTCGACGGGGTGCTGACCTGCCTGTTCGTAGGCGGGCATGCCCTGCTGGAGGGCGTACCGGGACTGGGCAAGACCTACCTGATCCGGACGCTCTCTCAGGCCCTGAGCCTGAACTTCAGCCGCATCCAGTTCACCCCCGACCTGATGCCCGCGGATATCATTGGCACCACCATCATCAACGAGGATCCCGGTACCGGCCGGCGGGAGTTCCGCTTTCAGAAGGGCCCGCTGTTCGCCCAGATGGTGCTGGCCGATGAGATCAACCGGGCGACGCCCAAGACGCAGTCGGCGCTGCTGGAGGCGATGCAGGAGCACACCGTGACGGTGGGCGGCACGCGCCACCAGCTCGAGGAGCCGTTTTTCGTGATGGCCACGCAGAACCCCATCGAGCAGGAGGGCACCTATCCGCTGCCCGAGGCCCAGCTCGACCGGTTCTTCTACAAGCTGGTGGTGCAGTACTCGACCCGCGAGGAGCTGAAGACCATTCTCGACCGCACCACGGCCGGGCACGCCCCCAAGATCGAGCCGGTCATGACCCAGGAGGAAATCATCGGCTCGCAGCGGCTGGTGCAGCGGGTGGTGATTGCCCCGCACGTGCAGGACTACATCATCCGCCTGACCATGGCCACCCATCCCAACGGCGAGTTCGCCACGGACATGACCAACCGCTACGTCCGCTGGGGCTCCAGCCCGCGTGGGGCCCAGTCGGTGACCCTGGCGTCCAAGGTGCACGCCCTGCTGGACGGGCGGTTCAACGTGAGCTTCGCGGACGTGCAGCGCGCCGCCACCGCGGCGCTGCGCGACCGGGTGCTGCTCAACTTCGAGGGCGAAGCGGAGAACCTGACCACCGACGCCGTAGTCTCCGACATCCTGAAGCAGACGCCGACACTGACGGAACGGGCGGCGTAAGCACACGATGCCCGGGGATCTTCTATCCGTCGCTCCAGAGCGCCATGGCCGCGCAGGTGACCCCGGTTCCGGAAGACCGATCCGCTGCCTGGTGGTAACGCAGAAGTTCGCGGCGCGCATCCGGCAGTGCGGTGGTCAGCGCGAAGATGCAGCCGGCGCTGCACACCCGGGAACTGTTATCGTGGGCCCGAAGGTTGTCGACGAAGGCGTCGGGACCGAACGATTCGAGGGCGTGCAGCGCGGCGCGGTCACGGCTTTCGACCTCTCCCAGAAAGCTCGCGTCGAGATCACGGTGATCGCCGAAGCGCTGGCCGATGTGGCTGAAGTCCGCGCCGGCGATGATCAGCGTCGGGGTCGCATCCGCCCGCACCAGCTCACCCAGGGCCTCACCGAAAGCTCTCAGGTCCACCCCGTTCCCGTCATAGGGAGCCGTACCGTTGGGCCCGCAGGGATCGTGGCACAGCACCGGGACAATGCTGAACCGATCCGGGCCGAGCAGATGCTGGAGCATCAGCACCTGCAGTTCGATGGAATGCTCGCGCTGGTGGTCGAACTCGTGATGGCATAAGTCCGCGTCGAGGCGGGCATCGAGCAATTCGATGAATGCCCGGTCGGTCGCGGTTCGCCCCAGGGGGGTCAGGAAGTCCTTACCGGTGGCGACGCACGAGGTTGCCCGCCCGAAGTGGTTGGTCCCCAGGATGACCACCCGCTCGGGTCGCGGGCTCGAACGCAGCAGCCCATACGCCTCCGCGTAGCAGGGCATTCCCCGGGGATAATCCAGGTGGGGGGCGACGAGACCCGCCAGTCGCCCGCGCCGCGGTGTCGCCCGCTGGTCACCGCCCAGGATGCGATCCAGGAATTCGGGCAGGCCGTCGCCGTCCGCCCCGAACGAATGGGCATCCCCGGACACCCGGGCGTCGCCGGCACGATAGTCCCGGACCAGGCCCTCGAACCAGGCTGCGAACCCCGGGCTGTCCAGAAAGCGGGCCTCCTCGAGTTGCTGTACCATGCGGTCCAGGTCGGCCAGATCGAGCCGCTCGCCGGTCCGTCGCTCGAACGCGCGGACGATCTCCTCCTGGTTGCGGTGGCCATCCATCAGCGTCAGCAGCACCGCCGCCGCCGGCGGGACGACCAGCGATCCGGCCGCCAGCCCCACCGGGTCATGGACCACCAGCAGCCGCTCGCCGCGTTCCTCGACCGGAAACGCCTCGATGGGGCGCAGGCGGGGGGTGTCATCCGTGGGATTCATCCGGCATCTCCAGGGCGGGTGGAAGGGCGGCAGTTC
>CAYVVX010000233.1:4038-7715 GCA_964455315.1 uncultured Planctomycetales bacterium
GCAATGGGGCGGGGGGGCTGCCACTTTGCGGATTTGAGCCCACGGGGGGGGCATGGCTATAATCCCGGCCTGACGAATGGCCCGCATTGCGTCGTCCGACGAGGGATCCCCCTGGTACGTGAGCCTGCAAGGGTGCGTGAGGAGCGGGAAGCCGGCTCCCGTTGGAGCGGTCCCCGTTCAGCCGCCTCGTGTGAGACGAGGGGCGTCGGCGTATGCCCGCCGGCCCGGCGAGATGAACCCGCGGACTGGGTCCGAATGGACCGTCCGCATCAGCACAAGGAAGACTGCCCGTGAAGCACGATGAGATCCGCAATATCGCCGTCATCGCCCACGTCGATCACGGCAAGACCACGCTGGTGGACCAGATGCTCCGCCAGTGCGGGCAGTTCCGCGATGCCCAGCTCAAGGGCGATCGCATCCTCGACTCCAACGACCTGGAGAAGGAACGCGGCATCACCATTCTCGCCAAGAACATCGCCATCACCTACAAGAACACCAAGATCAACCTGATCGACACTCCGGGTCACGCCGACTTCGGCGGTGAGGTTGAGCGCGTGCTGATGATGGCCGACGGCTGCCTGCTGCTGGTCGACGCTTTCGAGGGGCCCATGCCCCAGACCCGCTTCGTGCTCCGCAAGGCGTTCGAGTATGGATTGCGGCCCGTGGTGGTGATCAACAAGATCGATCGCGCCGACGCTCGCCCGGCGGACGTGCTCGACGAGGTGCTGGATCTGTTCATCGAGCTGGGTGCCGATGAGGCCGCGCTGGAGTTCCCGACCGTCTACTCCTCGGCCACTCAGGGGTTCGCCTCACTGGATCCCGACAAGCGTCCGGACAACATCTTCGCGCTCTTCGACGCGATCCTGGCCCATGTGCCCTGTCCGGACACGGATGACAACGGACCCGTGCAGATGCTGATCACCGCCCTGGATTACAGCGACTACGTCGGGCGGATCGGCATCGGGCGGGTACACCGCGGAACGCTTCGTCCCAGCCGCCCGGTGGTGGTCATGCACCGCGACGGAACCCGCAAGCCCGAGCAGATCTCCGAGCTTTTCGTCTTCGACGGGCTGGGCCGGCGCAAGGTCGACAAGGTCACCGCCGGGGATATCTGTGCCGTGGTCGGACTGGAGTCGGTGGACATCGGCAACACCATTGCCGACGCCGAGCAGCCCGAGCCGCTGACCCTGATCCGCATCGACGAGCCCACCCTGCACATGACCTTTCGGGTCAACGATTCACCGTTCGTCGGGCGGTCGGGCAAGTTCCTGACCAGTCGGCACCTCCGCGATCGGCTGGAGAAGGAGCTGCAGAAGAATGTCGCCCTCCGCGTCGACCCCGGTCTCACGCCCGAGGAATTCCACGTCTCCGGACGGGGCCTGCTGCACCTGTCCGTGCTGATGGAGAACATGCGCCGCGAGGGTTACGAACTGGCCGTGGGCAAGCCCAAGGTGATCTACCGCGAGCTGGACGGCAAGAAGACCGAGCCTATTGAATTCTGCGTGGTCGACGTGCCGGCCCAGTATGTCGGGCCGGTCATGGAACTCATGGGTGCCCGTCGCGGCATCTGCACGCGCATGGACACCAAGGGTGAATACTCCCATATCGAGTTCACCATCCCCGCCCGCGGCCTGATCGGTGTCCGCAATCGCATCCTCACCGCCACCAACGGCACCGCCATCATGCACCACAACTTCTACGAGTACGAATACCTTCGAGGCTCCATCCCCGGCCGGGCCAACGGCGTGCTGATCGCCAGCGATCCCGGACAGGTGACCGCGTACGCCCTCGAGGGCCTGGCCGATCGCGGCGTGATGTTCGTCAAGCCCACCGATCAGATCTACGAGGGCATGATCGTCGGCGAGCACTGCCGGGACAATGACATCGAGGTGAACGTCTGCCGGCAGAAGAAGCTGACCAACATGCGGGCGGCATCGGCCGACAAGACCGTGGTGCTCAAGCCGCCGCGGGAGATGACCCTGGAGATGGCCCTGGAGTTCCTCGAGGATGACGAGCTTCTCGAACTCACCCCCGACGCCATCCGGCTCCGCAAGCGGCAGTTGAGCGAGGCCGATCGCCGCCGCGCGGTTCGGGCGGCCAAGTAGGCCCCCCGCGCATGCATATTGCCGGGGCGGGGCTTGAGGCCCCACCACCGGCAATGACGCGGGAAGGAGGAGGTTGGAGAAATCGCAATGTCCACTCTCTTATACGCCGGAAGGACGATTCGGTTCACCATCACCGCCGGATTTCACCCCATGGAACCGGCTGCGGCCGCAAATAATTCCCGCGTGCAGGATTGAACCTGGAGCCGGACTAAAGCCTGACCTCGCGGTCGTTGGCGAGGCTTGAAACGCGTGTCACAGGGCGGGATTGTCGGTGCTGGAAGCCCCCGACAGAGGGCTTATCGGGCGAAATGGCTCATGATGCCGTCGGCGATGGCGGCGGCGACCTTCTGGCGGTGGGGCTGCGATTCCAGCCGGCGGGCGTCCGCGGCATTGGTCAGGAAGCCGCATTCCACCAGCACTGCGGGGCGGCTGTGGCCGACCAGCACGCGGAAACCGGCCCGCTCGACGCCACGGGATTCGATGCCCGCCCGGCGCAACGCGGCCTCGATGCGCATGCCCGCCTGTTGACTCTGGGCAGAGGCATTGCGGGCGATGTAGATCGTCGCTCCTGAGGCGGCGGCCCGTTGGGCCGAGTCGGCGTGGACGGACACGAACAGGTCCGCCCGGTGCTGATCGGCGGTGGCGGCGCGATTATCCAGTTCGATGAACACGTCCGATGCCCGGGTGGTGACCACTTTGGCGCCCCTGCTCCGCAACAGGCCGGCCAGTTGCACCGCGATGTCCAGCACGATGGTCTTTTCCGGCATCCTGGCCACGCCGCGCGTGCCGGGATCCTTCCCGCCGTGCCCCGCGTCCACGATGATGGTCCTGCCGGTCAGGTCGGTGCTGACCGGCTTGGGTGCGGCTTGCCTGGGCTGCTCGACGACCGGGGGCCGGGGCGATTCAAAGGTGGTGGGTTCGCGCGGAGTGGCCGGTGCCGGCAGCACGGTGAGTACCCGCTTGTTCTCCTGGCAGCCGACCGCCAGCAGCGGCATACAGAGCAACAGTCCGATCCTTCGTGTTTGCAGCATGGCTTCGTGTCTCATCCCTGAATTATCGGCATCGACCACGGGACATCGCCCGCAAAATCTGCGCTTTGATCCGAACTTCTGCCCGGCCGCTCGCACCTCCTGGAGGGGGCTTACGGCACCAGTGTCAGCCTGGGGTAGAGCACAGGCAGCTTTTCCTCGCCGATTCCCGGGGTCCAGTCCACCCAGCCGAGCCGATCGCCGGAGTCTGCGTCGCTGACCAGCAGGTTGAAGCCCAGGGTCGAGGGCGGCTGGTCGCCCGTTTTCAGCAAGCCCAGGGGGATCGCCAGCTCGTAAGCTGTCCGTCCGTCGGTGCGTCGAACCGCGCAGCGCAGCCCCGTCCAGTCTCGCTTCATCCCATCCACCCAGACGTGGGTGCGCACGCCCTGGTCGGTCAGTGCGACCCCGAACTCGACGTCATCCGCATTGTAGGTGCCGCTGGCGTCGCCGGCCGGGTCGATCGCCACCTGCAGGCAGTCACCCTTGTAGATATCTCCCGCAGCGTAAGGGCAGAAGTGCGTGCCGTCCACCACCTCGACGGCCA
>CAYVVX010000234.1:0-316 GCA_964455315.1 uncultured Planctomycetales bacterium
GTTCGGAAAGTATAGACTCCCCCACGTTTGTCCCTCGCGCCGCCACGGCGAAAGCAGGATCGCTCAGTTCCGCGAGCGCGGGGTCACCGCCGAGCGGATCGTGGGCTGGGCCGCGTGGCGGAGCGGGCAGATTGCGTCGCCGAGCGAGATGCGGGCGGACGAACTCGTCACCAGCTTCCAACTTGCCAGAGTGCCGACCACGCCCCTGACGCTGGAGGAAGCGGACGTCAAGTGGCTGCTCGAAGCCACCTGACCCGCCCGCGTTGTTCTTGGCCGGGCTTCGCATCAACAGATCATGCCGGTCCCGGCGTCCGAT
>CAYVVX010000234.1:326-7676 GCA_964455315.1 uncultured Planctomycetales bacterium
GCACACGCCGGATCGCCCCATACGTTCTCACCAGCATGGCAACGCTGGACGATCGCGAAGTCCGACTGATCCCCGTCGCCGTCGTTGTCGAAATCCTTGTCCGCGCAGCCGGACGACAACGGAATGGTCGGGCCCGATGCGCAGGCGATGAAGACGTCGACGTACGCACGCAAGTTGAAGAAATGGCAGGAGTTGGCTCAAACAGACAAAGCCCGGCGCCATGCGACGCCGGGCCTTATCGGAAGCGGGTGAAGGGGGTCGAACCCTCGACATTCACGTTGGCAACCCGTGGAAAAGCCACGCTGAAAAGCTCGCAAACCCCGGTTCTCACCGGGACTTATGGAAGCCTACCACCTTTTGCATTCTTTTTCAACTACCCTCATTTTTGAGCGTAAAAACGCGGTATTTCGACAGCGCGCCGGTAATTACCGGGCACCCTGCGAAACCGTTACGGCGCTCACGCGGGCTACATTCCATGTCGTGGGTTCGATGGCGTCAGCAGCCACCCGCAAGCCCCTTGTGCCTCCCGCGTCCGCATCATCACCACCACCGGCCACAGCAGCGACGCGACCGAGCTTCGAAAGGATCGGGCTCATTCTGCGATCTGCGCCCCGCGGATTGAAAGAGGCTTTCGTCGCCCGCGCCCATGCCCTCCAGGAACGCCACAGCCGGGCAGGATGGGGCCAGAACCGCTCGGGGTCAGCCTCTTTGATCGCCTTGGCGGCACTGACCAGCTTGCCGGAAACGCCGACAGCCTTGGCGGCTTGATCGCGGGACTTGGCCTGATCGGGTGTGGTACTTTTTCCCACACCCGATTTCGCGTCCTTGGACCGCTTGTCTCCACCGCCCGCAGCCATGCGCCTCTTCGCCTCTTTCGCGAAGTGCGGCTCCAGGTCGATGGCCAGCGCGATCTTCTGGCCCTTGTCCAGGTGTCGCCGTTCCGCCGCCTGAACCTGCTTCGCATCCGTGCACGGCAACCGGGGTTGCCGCTCACCACCAGGGCACCGATGCCCAGCAAAAAGCCCCGCTCGGCTTCCGTGCCGGGCAGGGCTCGGGGCTCCCCGTCGTGGGGGATGGGTTGACAGAAGCGGGCCCGGGCCAAGATCGGTAACGCCCGGGCCCGCTGTGCGGGCAACGTGCCCACGCCTACGATGCATCCATGCCCGGCAGCCGTCTCCGCGATGAGCGGCCGGCCGGGACGTACTTCTCGATCACGGGAAGCACGGAAGCCCGGAGGTCATCGCAGGGCAAAGCCCGGAACAGGTTGACCAGCCGCACCTCCTGGATGGTCAGGTTGTGGCCGTAGCCGGTGTCTGCCGGCTCTGGTTCAGGCTTGGTCCGGTTCATGCCGACACCGCCTCAGCCTCCTGGGTGGGCTGGTACATCCGCCGGGCCTTGGTCGCGGCGACGATGCCGTGAGCCAGCGCCGCCGGGCAGTCCTGTTTGTTGGAGAGCCACATCCACGCCGCCGTCAACATCAGCAGGAAATGGTTGCCGACGGTATCGCTGGTGTCGGGGCAGTCAAGGTCCAATTCGTCGAGTTCACCACCCGTCAGTTGAGCCAGGACGCGGAGGGCTTCGGCCGTGTCGCCGGTGGTGCCGGGCGCGATGTCCGGCGGGGCGATGGTCACCCGGGCGATCCGCGGGCCATCGGTGACGCGCTGGCCCACCCGCTGCCCGGTGCAATCGTCCAGGGCGTCAATCACCCGCTCCAGCCGTGCGGGCACGGTCTCCAGGATCGCGCGGACGGGGTCGAAGGCGGCAAGCACCTGCCCGGCGGTTGCGTCCCGGCCGGGGGGGCTGAAAGCGTCGCGGGTCAGCCTGACCACGCCGCGCAGGGTTTCGAGGATCTCGCTGGCCTCGTTCACCACGTCGTCAAAGCGGACGGGCTCCAGGGCCTCATCCCCATCGGCCATCGGCGCGATCTGCGGGCCATCGCTGTCCCGGTCATCGGCCACGAAATCCGACGGGGCCACGGTCCGGGCCAGTTCGCCGAGTTGCCGGATACGCCCAACGACCTCATCAGCGAATTCGATGCACTGGAACAGCAGGGGCACCGCGGTGTTGACCAGTTCCTTCCGCCGCCGGTCGTCCATCGCCTCATCGGCTTCGGTGATCAGCGCGGCCGCACCCTTGACCGCGTTCTTCGCAGCCAGGGCCTTGGTCTCCGCGGCGTCCAGACCGAACCGGAGGCGTTCCGCCTCGCTCAGCGGCGATGCGGGCGACTGGTCAGCCGTGCGGGCTTCGGACGATCGGGGTCTCGTACTCTTCGACATGGGAACCTCCAATTTCGCGCAGCCGACAGCGCGTCGGACTTTCCGCCTCGATGAAGCGGTGGAGCCGTTGCCGGACATCCCCGGCGCACTGTCGGATGCTGGAACGGGCGCGGGAAGCGCCCAAGAGGCTTACGATATGACAGCATCGAGTTCAAAGTGGCCTCACCCTACCGACTTCCTGCCGGGGCTGTCAAGCCCCCATCCAGACCACCCACGGCTTGCAGGGCCCGCGTCTGGCGAACGATCGGCACCGGGATGGGCTACGGATACCCGGCAATCGCGCCACGGGGGTGCATTCGCGTCTGCCGTCGCCCGTTTCCTTGGCGATCAGCTCGCGGGCCTTCGGTGCAGGCTTGTGGTCTGGAGTCGGTGAAACAGTTTCACCGACTTGATTCCGCGGCGCAGACCCGCCGCGAGCGTTCCCTTCCAACCGTCGCTGCTTCGCCTCCGCCCGGTAGATGTTCTCAAGCTTGTCGGCCAGGGCGACACGCTCAGCCCGGCTGATCGCCCAGCGCCACGGCCAGGATGCCCGCGTGGGTCTCGCGGGCCAGCTCGATCAGGTCCATTGCGCCCCGCCGCCCGGTCTGATCCATCCGGCGGATGAACTCCGCCCGGACCTCTTCCGGAACCCGTCGCAGGAAGTCATCGAAGGCCATTGCCGCGAGCCGGTGGTAGGTGCCCATCGACTCGACGCAGCGGGCCCACTCCGCGTCCAATTCCTCCGCCGTCATCGGTCACTCCGTATCCGGCTCGCCGACATGGCGGCCGCTCATGGATTGCTCGGGGGTCATGATCACATCGCCGTTGTGCTGGATGACCGTCGTCGCCCCACCGCGAGAGCCGCCCGCATCGCCCAGTGGCGCATCGAAGGCGTCGCTGGTGGGAAACAGATTCTGCAACAGGCGCCGGGTCAGGTTGTCGCCGAAGTCCATGAGCGGCGTCCGCTGCTTCCGCGGAGCCAGGGCGTCGAGCTTGGGATTGCGGGTGTTCAGCAGGGCGTCGATCTCGTTTCGGTCGCTGACCTCGAATTCCTTGCCCGCGTAGTCGCCGAACATGGTGGTGCTCTTGATGAACTCGCGGAGGGGCTGGAACTCGCCGGATTGCTGCTCAAGCAGGTCATCGACCATCTTGTCGCGGACCGCGCGGACGTTGGTGCGCTGCAGCGCCTTCACGTCACGGTCGGCCTGATACCAGTTCTCCAGGGCCAGGTCGGAATCCAGGAATGTCCGCCGGTAGAGGTTGTATGCCTCGGGGTTGGCGTTCGCGACAGCCTTAGCCACTGACTGCCCCTGCACCACCGCCGACGGGCTGGTGAACCTCAAAGCCTGCGAGAGCTTTTCACCCTTGAACACCTTCTCGCGGGAGGCTTTGGCCTTCGGATCGTTGAACGCCGTGACCAGCACGTCGAGGGCCTGCCGGGGTCCGAGCTGCTCATAGGGCGTGCCGCCGTATTGCGTGATGAACTTCTGGACCTCCGGGTCATTGAGCTGGTTGATCATCTGCTTGGAAAGTTCGGCGGCCACATCCTCAGAGCCCGCGCCTTCCGCTCTGGACTGCCCGAAGGTGGTAATCGCCTCCTCGAAGGTCATGCCCATCGCCATGCCGGCAGACAAGCCCTTCAACGTGCCGCGGGCGAACCGCCCGCCGCTGGTGGTCGATGATGCCAGCACGCCGCCGTACATCTGCGAGATACGCTTCCGGGCATCGGCCACATTCTCGACCTTTGCCTTGGCCAGGAGTTCCATGAGGAGGGCCACATCGTCGGGCGATGCACCGGCCGCGGCGCCGTATCCGGCGGCTTCCATCGCAATGCCCATGCGGACATTCTTAGGCAGGTGCGAAAGGATGCTGTCGGCGCTCTGCGCTGCGGCCGCACCCATATCCAGCGTCCCGCCCGAACCGAAGGCGATGTTCTGGGCATCGACCGCGGCCCCGTAGAAGCCCGCGTTGTCGGATCTGCCGCGCTGGTTGGCCAGGGCCACCAGTCGCGATTGCACCGATACGCCACGATCCCAGTTGGCGGACATCACCTGCCGGGCTTTGTCGGATGCCGTGGCGAAGGCGTTCATCATGTTCGTGAGAGTGCCAAGGCTGGCGAACGACGCGATGAACGCGCCGCCCGCGGAGGCCAGACCCGACACCGCCTTGGTTGCGGCCATCGAACTGGTGGACATGTCCTCCATCGACTTCCTCGCCTTGCCGCCCTCGCGGGTGACCTTCGCGGTTTCGAGGGCGACCTTGCGCTGGGATTCCTCCAGGCGCAGGAACCCCTGAACAGCTTTTGCCGTCTCCGCGCTGAATCTCATGGTTACGTCAGCATTCATCGCTCATACCTCAACCAGTGGCGCTGATGCGCTCTTCCTGAATGGATCGCTGAACCAAGTGCTGTGCTACCAGGTCAGTCAGGTAGCGGGCCAGATCGTCGAGTTCATCCTGCGAAAGACGGACCACCTCCGCGGCTTTGTCGGGTTGCCGGTAGTCTTTGCGGTAGGCGTAAAGATGCTTCGGACCGCGCAGGATGCCGCGGCCACCTCGCGACGTACTGCGCGCTTCGATGCTGCTTTCCAGTCGCCGCTGCGTCTCGCCGCTGTAAACCAGCTCGCGGGTATGGCCGAGCTTGCGAAGCTTCTTTTCGTTGTACTTCCGGGACCGCTTCTGATAGCCATACCGGGAGGCGGCGCCTTCGTCGAAGTGCTTGGGCAGGTACTTCTCATGCCACCTGAATACCACCTCATCGAACAGCGCCGGCAGGGCCCGGTTGAACTCCCGCTTGGGCAGATCGGTGTCCGCGGTGAACGCCAGGATATTCCTCGTGTTGTGCTTGACGATGTAGGCTTCCATCAGCGACTCCCTACAGTGCAGCGCTCAGGTGCTCCGCGTTCAGCATGGCCAGATCCGCCATCGTCGGCATGTAGCCCGGCGAGCATCCCGCCCGCCATGCCCGCCAGATCAGGACACGGGCTCGGGGCTTTTTTTTTGCGCGTCCTCCCCGATGATCCGCATGGAGGGCACGTCCAGTGCCGCCTCCGCGACCTTGACCAGGTTGTCGGAGTCGAAGAGTCCCAGCGCCGATATGTCCGGCTGCCCGATGCGATAGTTGAGCCCCAGCACGGAACATGCGAACGGCCACAGCTCGCCGAAGGGCACGCCGTCGTCGCCGATCAGCAGGTTCCAGACCTTCTGGGCTTGCTCCCACAGCGCCACGTAACGCGGGGCCACGGCTCCCACCAGTGTCCCGCCCTTGCCCAGCCGCAGCTTCTTTGGCAGCCGGATGATGCCCTCCGCGCTGCGCAGTACCGGCACGGTCCATACCCGGCCGTCTCCGAGCTGCACGTCGTGACCGGCGATGAGTTCAGGGCGCTGCAGGTGCTCAGGGCCCGGGTTGCCCAGCAGGCACAACCAGACGCTGCCCGGCTCGGGGCATTCCTCCGTCGCGAGTTGCAACGGATGCTCTTCCCATTTCTGGTCAGGCGAGTATGCGAACGGCGTCGGCTCCCGGGCGATGGTCACCCCGCGGAGCCCGCCCGGCCCGTTGGCGACAGCGCCGTGATGGATGCCTTTGCCGCTCTCGCCAAGCTGCTCAACCAGACCGGCCCTCGCGATGACCCCGCGCGGATCGGCCAGGACTTCGCCCCCCCCCACGCCGGGCAGGAAGTAGAGGATGCCCGGCGCCGCCGGCGGGGTTGTAGGCCTGGTGCTCATACGGTCCTCTCGTTGTCGCCGTGATACTCTTTGGCCAGTTCCACCAACGCCGATCGCTGCGCAGGGCTCAGCGTATGGAACAACCCAGACAGCTTCACAAGCTGCTCATCGACCGTCGGCACCCGCGGCGGGGCGAACCGGAGGGTTCCGGGTAGTGGTATCCCCGCTGCTTCCAGCGCGGCCCGCTTGTCAGCCTCGGACAGCGCCTCGAATCGGTCGATGGTCGCGCGGGTTTCAGGGTTCATGGTCAGGTACATTGGGGGTCTCCTATGTGCTCAATCCGTCGTCCATGCCGCCCCCGTCGAGGCAGCCGTTGCCGTCCAGTTCGATGCCGTGCGCCTCCGCGAGATGCCGGCGGAGGGCCCGCTCTTCTCTCAGGAGTTCCCGGCGCCGGTAGGTGCGGACCTCCACCTCGTAGGCCAGTGTCGGCACGTCCAAGTGCCCGATGCGGGCGGGTATCGTGGTCACCTTGCCGTCGCGTTTCACCCGGATTCTGATCCGCGTATCAGCGTCCATCGGCGTTGACCTCCGGTTGTGGGCCCCGCTGGGCACGCTCAATCAGGAGTCTCTCGACGGTTGGAACATCGAAGAGGATCACCTGATCGGCACGGACGCACGGCAACCGCATGGCGTCCACTTCGCGACGAAGCCACCCAGCCGGAACCCCTAATGCCCGGGCGACGATTCCCAACGGTTGTAATCTCGCGGTCAGCATGCGTGCGATTCTCCAGTCAGTCCCTCGCGGCGGGTATGGCGCCAACCTGGGGGTCTACCTGTTTTTTCTGATCGGGCACCCACGGGTAGGGACGAACATCCATCGGCAGGTAGTAGCCGACGCCCCGGTCGTGCCGAAGCCCCCAGCGTTCCAGCCGCGACAACACGCGCTTGTACCACGCATCGGGACTGATGCGTATCCCCTGGAACGCCAGCCCCGTCAGCAGGTCGCGCAGCTTCCACGCCTTCCAGGGCGGGGTTTTCAGGAACAGCTCGTACGCCGCCGCCGCCGACTTGCCCAGCCCCGGGCGGTCGATGACCACCTTCCTGGTGCGGGCCTTGCTCACTCCGCGGCGGCCCTCAACAGATCCCGGGTCACCAGATCGGACGGCAGCACCGCGAAGCATGACACCCGGCAGCGGCTGACTGTGTTGAACGGGATACGGTACGCCGTGGGCCCGTCGCCGGTGAGGCGATAGGACTCCAGGGCCAGCGGGTCGATGCGCAGGGACATGGCCACGATGAAGGGCATCTTGGCGATCTGGGCGGGATCTTCGACCAGGTCAACGCCGATCTGGTCTTCATCCCGGCCGTGGGCCCGGTTACGCATGAAAAACGTCGGCTCTGAGGCCTGCTCCGTCACTAGCAGGTAGGCCTG
>CAYVVX010000235.1:0-5904 GCA_964455315.1 uncultured Planctomycetales bacterium
TACAGCTCCCGGCGGGCGGTGCGAATGTACTTCCATTTCGGCGTGATCAGCGCGCGCAGCGGACTCCAGCCGAAGGAGGCATAGGGCAGATCCGTCTCACAATAACATGGGCTTTCGGGCAGCGATCCCCCCGCCAGCAGGGGGTGAAGGCTCCGCGAGAAGGAGGATTGCGGTGCCGAACCGGTGAGCAGGTCGAGCACGGTCGGATACAGATCGGCCAGCGAGACCACCGTCGAGACCCGACGATTGGCCGCAATGACGCCAGGCGCCGACATCAGCAGCGGCACCCGCTGCGTCGAATCATAAAGCATGTAACCATGTGCCGCTTCGTCGTGATCCCCCAATCCCTCCCCGTGGTCGCCGACGATGATCACCAGCGTTCGACGGATGAGGTCACGGCCGCGCAGGAACGCCATGAGCCGTTCCACCTGCCGGTCCATGAAGGCAATCTGGGCCGGGTAGGTGGCCTGCCCGTCGAACTGCGTCCCCGATAGCTCGGGGTGGGCGTGGTAAGGATGGTGGGCATCATACAGATGAACCCAGCAGAAAAACGGATCGGTCCGGTCGGCGGCGAGCCAGGCCAGGGCTGCGTCGGTCACGATCTCACCGGACCGACAGACGGAAAGCGCTTCGCCGCCCTCGCTCGGATAGGCCCGGCTCATGTCCGCGTCATAGACGTCGAATCCGCGGCCGAGCCCGAAGCGGGAGTCGAGCACGTACGCTCCGATGAAGGCGCCGCTCTGATAGCCCTTACCGGCCAGGACCTCAGCCAAGGTGGGGATGCCGGCGTCCAACTGGTGCAGCCCATTGATCCGGACACCGTGTTCAGGCGGCAGCCGCCCGGTCAGGATGGTGGCGTGAGACGGCAGGGTCAAAGGAATATTGGCGAAGGCGCGTTCAAAGAGCAGCCCGCCTGCCGCCACCGCGTCCATGGCGGGAGTTGACGACCGGGCATCCCCGTAACAACCCAGGTGGTCGGCACGGGTGGTATCGAGCGTGATCAGGAGCACGTTGTAGCGGTCCGTGGAAGGGACGCCGCGCCTGATGAGCATCGGGATCGCCACCGCTGCCACCAGCAGGACCACGCCGATCATGTAAACGTGCTTGCGGGTCAAGCTCCAAGCCCCCTGCCGAATCTGCCCTGGACAACAAATCATTCCAGGATCGCCGGACTGAACGATCAGACCGGTTTCCCCGCGTATGCGGGAATCCTGGGGGACCGATCCAAACCGTCCGCCCCGCCAAGGGGCGTCCTGGTGTACTGGCTCGGTCGCTGGTGACCCTCAGCCGCCTGAATCCGAATTGCTGACGGCCCGAAGCCTCATCTCATTATAGTTTTGAATTGTCCTACCGCAAGTACTTTCAAGACCTTCCGCGGCGAAAATGACCGGATGAGGGCACGGGCAGGGGCCTGCAGGTGGTTTTCACCAGAAGGGGCGGGGAACGCCACCTGATCGAGATCGTTTGAAAGCCGTGCCTATGGGTTCACCAGACCTTGTGACGTTGACAAAAGTGCAGCTTGGATTGCCAAGGCATTCGGTCACACCCGGGCTGCGTGCGAGGCTGGCGGAGCGGCCTTTCCGTCGACCCAGACCGTCCGGCCAAGAAGAAACCGAAAAGTGCTTGACATAAGACATTCGTCCGGAGATGATGATGAGGTGTCGAGTGATTCGCTCGGCTGGGCCATCTGTTTTGCGTCGCTAAGTCTGTGAAACATTTCTGTTCCCGACGATCGTCCGTCCATTGCGCATCTGTCCGCGACGGGAGGGCTGGAACTTGCCGGTAACGATCTGAAATCAAGCATACTGCTAAAGCGGTGCCCGCGTGGACACCGTGCGTTCAGCGAAAACGTTGATGGAGGTAAGAAAGCGATGAAGCGAGCGACACTCATGGCGGTCGCGACTCTGGCCCTGGCTGCGAGCAGCAGTCATGGGCAGGTGTGGGTCGCTGATTTCAACACGGACGGTGGATTCGACGGGATGGCCGAGTTCCAGGACGGGAATCCCGGCAAGGACATGTTCAACCCGGGCGGCGCCTCCGGCAGCGTTCTCCAGGTACAGTTGGAGGACGGAATCACCTTCGGCGGCCAGCACGACAAGGGCGGGCGGTCTATCGGCAGCGTGAATCCCCAGGGCAACAGCTTCAGCGGCTACTACAAGTTCGCTTACTCCCAGTTGGCCGAATCGGCGACCGAGCTTTACACCGGCGTGGGCTTTCTCGGCGATACCCAGGTTCACATCAGCCGCGAGTTCCTCGGCAGCGTAATGGTGTACAAGAAAGAGGCCGGTGACTACCAGGTCAATCTTGGCGGGTACTTCGGCGGCGTGGGGATCGGTTACAGCGGGTACAAGGGCAACTCCTGGACCAGTTTGGGGTCGAACCCGTTCGACCAGATGTTCCAACTGGTGGTCAGTTGGGACGGGGCAACCCACGTCCTTCACAATGCCTTGTACGACGGGAACGGCACGTTGCTTGCCCAGAACATCGGCGACCTCGACAGCACGGATGACTACCCCAATTTGCACATCCTGAGCCAGGCCACGCTCGACGCGGACATCAACGCCTCGCGCATGAAGTACCTTGGCTTCCAGGACTGGGTGGGCAACGCCACGCAGCAGACCGTGGTTCTGGACACCGACGTGGTCGCCTATTTCGACACCGCCGGCGGCGCGTTCTCGCTGGTGCCCGAACCGACCACGGCCCTGCTCCTGGCCGGCGGACTGGCCATGCTCGCGCGGCGCAGACGCGGGCTGTACAGCCATACCACCGGCTGAGAAGGCCCTCACCCGGTGGCGGTTTTGCAGTTCCGATGCCTGTCCATCCGGCAGGCGTCGGAGCCATCTCTGGAACCTTCACGGCACGCTGCGTCCCTAAAGGGCAGGCCCTGCTCGGCGGTTCGCCATTGAGCCGTGTGTCTTGACTGCAACGCATCCGACAAGGGTGAAAACGATGAGATGGTTGACCTTGACGGCTGCCCTCAGTCTGGCTCTCGCTTCAAGCGACGCGCCCGCCGCACTGGTCTGGACGGCCACCTTCGATGCCAGCCCGGATGGCGTCGTGGATGTCTTCGACAACAATCCCGGCAAGGTCATGGTCGGGGGGGCAGCCGGCGGCAAGCTGCCCATCACGCAGTGGGACGTCAGCACCGGCAACACGATCGACAAAGCCGGCCGTCCCCTGGGCAGCACCAGAAGCGGCACACAATCGTTCAGTGCGCTGTACACCTTCCGCTGGTCCGCCCTGAACGCCCAGACCACCGAGGCATGGGAAGCGGCGGGCTTCGTGGGCTCCGCGTCGGTCGGCGGCACCGGGAACTACGTCCACCAGTTCATCGGCGCGGTCCTTCAGCATTCGAAGGAGCCCACCGAAGCAGGAAACGATTACCTGGTGCGGCTGAACGCCGGCTTCGGCGGCAATCATCCCTTCGGGTTCAAAGCCGGGCCCCTGATCAACCTGGGACCGAACGCTCCGAACAACACCTATCACCTGAGCATCTGCTACAACGGCTTCACCCACGTTCTGACCATGCGGCTGGCGGACACCGTCGGGAACCGGCTGGGAAGCCTGGTTGTCGATTTCGACACTGACGTCCCCGGTTTCAATACCGCCAACTATGCCTCGCTGCAGGTGGATCACCTCGGCTGGAGCGATTACGCGGGCAACGGCCTCGACCGGGTGACCACATGGGAGGTCGATGCTCTGGCCTACTACAACGACGCGAACGGCGCGTGCAACGCCCTGCCTGCGGAGCCGACCGGCGCGTGCTGTGACCCGGCTACCGGAGGCTGCTCTGATACCACCAATCTTCTGTGCCAGGGAACTGCCTGTTCGGGAAGCAGCTGCACGACCGGGCAGGGTGTTTTCCAGGGCGCCGGCAGCGCGTGCGCTTCGACCAATTGCCCGCAACCGCCCGTCGGCGCCTGCTGCCTGCCGGACGGCACCTGTGCCGAAGGCCAGACGGAACTGCAGTGCACCGACGCCCTCGGCACCTGGCAGGACGCGGACTCGACCTGTGCGCAGGTGGAATGCCCGCAGCCACCTCCCTTGGGGGCGTGCTGCCTGATCGCTGAAGGAACCTGCGCCGAGAACATAACCGAGGCCGATTGCACGGCCGGCGGCGCCGCCCAAGGCATCTGGCAGGGTGAGGCGACGACCTGCGCCCAGACCAGTTGCCCGGCACCGGCCACCGGCGCGTGCTGTTCTCTGGACGGAACCTGCGCCGTGACAACGCTGGCCGACTGCGCCAACCACTGGGAAGGTCCGGGAACGGACTGCACGACCGCAGACATCTGTGTCGCTGACGCGCCGACTGATTATGTGTGGCTGTCCACCTTTGACAGCGATGCCGACCAGGTCGTTCACGTGTCCAACTGCCAGGAGCCGTTCGGCACCTATGAGAACGAATGCTATATCGTGGACTGCGCGAATCCCGCGTGCAGCTCCACCAAGGACATGATCGGTCCGGCGGCCGACGGCCGGGTGCTCATCGACGTGCGCGACAACCAGGAGCCCACGCCGTATGTACCCGACAAGGCCGGCCGGCTGGTCGGCGCGTCGGCGGCGGATCCGCTCCGCTCGACAGACTCATTCAGCGTTCTCTATCAGTTCAACTGGTCGCAGTTGTATCAGAACGACCGCCAGACCGGGGATCCGGGAGCGTATGAGTTCCCGGCGTTCTTCGGCTCACAATGGTCTGATGCAGATCCGAGATTGCCGACAGCCCAGAGCCGCCAGGTTCTCGGTGCGCGGATCATCCACTGGAAAGACGCGCTGGGCAATTACATGCTGGATCTGGGCATTGACTACGGCGGCGCACTATCACTCGGACTCCCGAATACCGCCTACCAGAGTCAGCAGACGTTCGCGGGGCAGGTCACCAACCTGGGGCCTTACGCCGAGGGCAAGTATTACCAGCTTGCCATGGGGTGGGACGGGGCCACCGGGCGTTTCACGGTCAAGCTCTACGACTCACTGGACAATCTGCTGGCCGAAAACTCCGGCGTAATCGCAACTGTTTACACGTCCAACGGCGCACTCGAGGTCGGATCGATGCGGATGACCCACGTGGGGTGGATCGACTACACCAGCTCGCGCGCGGACAACTTCGACACCCTCTGGCAGATGGATCGCCTGGCCCTCTTCGATACCCCCTACGGGGCGTTTCGGGAGCCGCTTGCGCCCGGCGCCTGCTGCCTGGTGAGCGGTGATTGTCTCGATAATCAGACGCTCGAAGAATGCGGGACGGCAGGCGGAACCTGGAGAGGCTCGGCCACGACATGTGGCGAGGTCACCTGTCCGCTGCCGGCCTGCAACGACCCGTTCGCGGACGTTGACAACGATGGCGACGTGGATTCGCTCGACTTTGCTTCGTTCCAGCGCTGCCACACCGGACCGGCCGGCGAATACGATCCGCCCACCTGTCATTGCTTCGATCGTGATGCCAACGGCGTGATCGATCACGCCGATTTCACCGTCTTCCAGCAATGCGGAAGCGGCTCACAGGTACCGGCCGACCCGGCTTGCGACGACTGACCCTGCATGGGGGCGCCGGAAGGTACCACCAGGCAGCCCATGGCTCGGGGGAAAGGCGCGAGGAGCTAAAGGATGACATACAGTAAACGGAAGAGAGTACGCGGGCACGCCAATCCTCCCGCGTTCACGCTCATCGAAGTTCTGGTGGTCGTGGCGATTATCGCCCTGCTGGTGGCGATTCTGTTGCCAAGCCTCTCCCAGGCCCGTGCCCAGGCCAGATCAGCCGCCTGCCTCAGCAATCTGAAGCAGATGGGCGAAGTGTTCCGCATGTTCGCCGACGAACACGACGGGGATTGGCCGCCCCGCATGGTTCCCTATCACCAGTCCTACAGCCCAACGCGGGGATGCTGGTCCAGCTTTGACGCCGTATAC
>CAYVVX010000235.1:5914-7667 GCA_964455315.1 uncultured Planctomycetales bacterium
CCTGCCTCAGCAATCTGAAGCAGATGGGCCTCGCGATCACCTTCTACGGTCAGGAGCAGCAGGGCTTCCTCCCCCCTTACCGGGTGGTCCGCCCCTACAACAACAATCCCAGCGACAGCCAGAACTACCCGTATTGGTTCCAGTACCTCCCCTACAAGTACCTTTCGAGCAACTATGAGGTCGATCTTTGCCCGTCCGATGATCTTGTCGATGCGGACACGGGCAAGAAGAAGTCGCCCTACGCGCGACTGACCCGGGAGAGCAACCGGCCCGGTGTCAGTGATGTCTACATCAGTTACGGTTCAAACCAGAATACGCCGCGCGCCTCCAGGCTCGTCTACCCGGTCTCCATGGTGTACTCGCTGGAGGCAAGCCCGGAGCGTTTCAACCCGGGCAGGATAAGCCTGCTCAAGCAGCCCAGCACCTTCATGTTTCTCCTGGAGTCCAGGAGCAGCGGCCTGGTGAATCCGGCAAGCCCGCTAAGCTACTTTCGCTACTTCCACGGGGCTCCCCCGACGAAGATGAACCTGGTTTACGGGGACGCCCACGCCGCCCCGCTCGACATCAAGCAGATCTGGCCCGGCAACTTCGATACCGGGCTGCCCAGGAACCCGGATCCCAACAGGGCGGGAGATGGGCGATTCTGCGCTCTCTGGTTCGGCAACCCGAGAGCCTCCGGGCCCATCTCCTACTGACGACGTCGGCCCCATGCCCGAGCCGCGGGGCTTGCCGCCGCGCACGCGGAACTGCCGCCCCATCCGTCGGATCAGGTGACCGGGCCAGCCGCATTCGAATGGACGCTGCAATCCTCCCCCTGAGGTAACTGCCATGACACACCTGGCTTGGATGCTGCTCTGCCTGGGCACATCAACGGCCGACACGCCGCAGTTTTCGTGGGCCGGCGCAGGCGACCTGCGCCTGCTGCTGCGGATCGATCCTCAGGGTCACGGCGCGCGCAGGGGAAACCAGCGCCCGGCCGAGGTGATCGTCGACTTCACCGACTCACTCGCGTCGATCGCCCCCGGACGGATCCCCGATCTCGCGAGCCTCCAGGTCATCCGGCAGGATCCTGGCACGGGCGAACCGATTCCATCCGTGAAGTTCGCCCACGCCCGCGGTGAGTTCGATGTGCCCTGGCGGTGGTATGACGATGCCATCGGCTACGACTTCCCCGAATTCAGCGGGAACATCGACGCCACCAACGGCAAGATCAGCTTCACCCGTATTCCGAGGTTCGGGTACTTCTACGAATGCGTGGGAGACTGGAAATCGGGGCATCTGGCCTTCATCCATCGCGAGACCGGGCAGCCCGCGTGGTATGGCCTGTACTTCAAGCTGCTGCCGGCCGGCACGGCACCGGAAACGGTCGAGCCGCGCGGATTCATCGGCGATGGGCTGAACCGCTGTGACCCCGCGGGCAGTTCGAGCACCGGATTGATCCACTCGCGGGTGGATGTCTTCGACTGGGACAATGACGGCCGGCTCGATCTGATCGTCGGCTGCGGAAGGGGAGGCGTGGTCTGGTATCCCAATCGCGGAACCGCCACGGAGCCGAGATTCCCCTTCTCCCGACTGCTTACCACCGGCGACGGCAAGCCGGTTGATGTCGGCTGGAGTGCCACACCCCGGGTGGTGGACTGGGATGGCGATGATCTGCCGGACCTGCTCTGCGGCGGTGAGTGGAATCGGGTTGTTCTTTATCGCAATCACGGGCGCAAAGGCGCACCCTCTCTGGAGTACGCGGGTCTGATCC